>QILH01000031.1 GCA_003233255.1 Gammaproteobacteria bacterium
CCATCACTGTTATGGCCTCCCTTGTTGCTGTGGGGTGTGCCATGCCCCGGCTTACCGTAGTAACCTGAATGTAAATTGCTTGAGTGGCGGGCATAATGCCGGGCTTTAGAGTGGAGTCCGTACCAGGCATGGGGATAGTAGCGGTGCCCCAACGAGTAAGAATATCCATAATAGAACGGAGAATAATAATAATATGGATAGGTCGCGACCGTGACCACGGTTGGGTAGATTGGGTAAGCAACATATGTGGTACTTGAGGCCACGGTGTTGGCATCATCGTCTACCGCGGCGGTGTCAGATTCCGTGGCGGCCTGTGAAACCAGATAACGAATGACCTTTTCGCTAACACCGGCAGCCAGCAGTTTATCTATGGCATCGGCATCCAGTTTAAATGTTAACGTGCGATTTTCTAAAAACAACAATAGGGTCGGTTCGGAAATACTACGTTGATTGAGTAGCAGGATATCATCCAGACTAACCTGTAAGTGGCCGGCATGGGCACTTGTCCACATAATTAACGCTAATACACCGGTAAGGAATCGATATTTCATCATGGCTCAACCAGTGAATAATTATCGTTGACCACAAAATCACGTGGCACGGTGGTTGCCAGATGTAACAGGTGGTGTTGTGTTTGGCTCGATAGTAACTGGGCTGCATCCTGCAGGCGTGCGTCAGGGATAACGGGCGGCTTTATCCATTGCTGGTATAGATCGTTGAGAGCTTCGCCTTCGTGAACCTCGGCGAGGTGAACCGGTTTTACATTGTTAACTGTGATCGACCAATAGTCTGATAATAAACGGCTCCAGTAGGCCGCTAATAGAGCGGGGCTTACCGTACGGCCACTGCGTAGTTGATAGGCGTAGGCATCCGCTGCCGATATGTTTAAAATGTAAATCGGTTGGGATGTGTTTTCTCCATAAAAAAGTAGAACCGGGGTTTTGTTGATGGTATGGGGCTGAAAAGTTCCTTTACCGGCGAGTGCGGCCAGTCCTAATTGCGTAATCGCCGCAGCGGCTCGTTTTTTTATCGAAGAGAATCCCCCTTTATGTCTTAATACAAGCAGATTAACCCCCGCCAAATTAATGGCCTGATGATGATGGTGCCCGGCCCCTGCTTCCTGATAGGGTTTATAATCAAAATTTCCGCCAGCGATGATGACTTTCGTGTCAGCAGGGGCGGGGCGACGTGTTTGGGTGGCAATGATGCTGTTTGATGCTTGCGGTGATGAGGGAGGTAGTGAATGTCCCGTTGATTGATCCGGTACAGCCTTCAACATCATCTGGATAACTGTCTCACTGACGCCCAACTTCAGCAGGCGCGGAATATCTTCTGCCTTTAGTTCAAAGGCAGAATTAGTCACTTCAATTAAAGTGATAATGTCTTTGTCTGGGTAGTTTTTGGTGCTGAGCTGAATAACGTCATACACGGTCAGGGACAATACCTGACTGGACACAAACAGCGTAACCACGGCCGCAGTGAGTCGTATTTTCAGATATTTGCTCATTGTTTTCCTCATAATGCACTGCTTCAAGTGGCCATCGACGAGTATTGTAAACAATCTATCCTGTTGTATTTATTACCTTTATGATTAAATTATTCTAAATAACGCAACCCACTCTGATGCTGCAGGCCATCCTACCCTATGAACTATAGACTCTTTTTTATGCAAATAATTCGATTTTGAGTCCAACTATTTTAGAATATACATGAATAATTTCAGATGAACGGGCGGTATGATACGTCAAACTCTCCATCATTCTAGTGTCATTGGTTGTCGACGTTATGTTTTGTTGAACGATTATGGCACTTACCACTATAATAAACCCGCCTGGACAATCACCCCGCGTGTATCACGACTACCCATTAATGACAGACGAAAATAAAACAGCCCGCTTTGCTGATTATCGATTTGCCTTGCCGCAATATTTAATACCGCATCATTTTATATCTCGCATCACCCTGATGGTGACGCGGATCAAAATAAAGTGGTTTAAAAATATGATCATCAACTGGGTGATCAAGCGTTACAAGGTTGATCTCAGTGAAGCTGTTGATGAAGATATTACAGTCTATGAAAATTTTAATCAGTTTTTCACTCGACCGTTAAAATCCTCGGTTCGCCCGATTGCACAAGGCGAGAATATTTTATGTTGCCCGGTCGACGGTGCGGTGAGTCAGGTCGGCGATATAAAAGACGACACTATCTTTCAGGCCAAAGGCCATGATTATTCGGCCAAAACCCTGCTGGGCGGGTATGACGACATCGCCGAACCCTTTAAGCAGGGAAAATTCGCAACCCTGTATCTATCGCCACGCGATTATCATCGTATTCATATGCCCGTGACCGGAATACTAAAACACATGGTCTATGTACCGGGGCGTTTGTTTAGTGTGAATCCTTCAACCGCACGCGTGATCCCCAACGTATTTGCCCGCAACGAACGGGTTATCGCTATTTTTGATACTCAATTTGGAGCTATGGCCATGGTGTTAGTTGGCGCACTCAATGTCGCCTGCATCGAAACTGTGTGGCAGGGAGTGGTGACGCCACCGCACAAGCAACCCATCCATCGTTGGGTCTATGATCAGCAACAGGATATCGTGTTAAACAAGGGCGACGAGATGGGTCGCTTTAACATGGGTTCGACCGTGATCTGCCTGTTTGAAAATCCGCAACTAAATATTGACCCATTATTTACTGCTGCGGCGCCGATAAAAATGGGGCAGGCATTTTTATCGGTTTGAGTCTAACACGCTAAAATTCTTTGTTACTTACAGAAGCATTTGTGTCGGAGGAGCGGCTTCAAGCCGCTCCTGATAAATCATTCCAGATGCTATTCAAAATACGCTGATGGTGACCATTTAAGCCGATATTTTATCCTGCTGCAGTGCAGGATAATCCGTATAGCCTTTTTCATCGCCACCATAAAAAGTAGATTGATCTGGCTCGTTAAGATCACTGTTTTGTGCAAATCGTTCTACCAGATCAGGATTCGCAAGAAACAATTGCCCAAAGGCAATCATGTCTGCATTTCCAGAATTGAGCGATTCTTCTGCGGTGGTTTTCGTGTAACCATTGTTCGCCATATAAAAGCCGGTGAATGATTTTCTTAATTCAGCATAATCGACCTTGCGTTCGCTGCCTAACATATCACCTTCCAGTACGTGCAAGTAGGCCAGATCATGTTTGTTCAACATACCCACCACTGCGGTAAAGGTGGTTTGCGGTTGGGAATCACGGATATCGTTAAACTGGTTCTCCGGCGAGAGGCGCACACCGATTCGGCTGGGTGGCCAGACTTCTTTTACCGCCGTAATCACTTCGTCCAGTAAACGCATGCGGTTTTCAAGGCTGCCGCCATAGTCATCTGTGCGTGTATTACTTCCGTCACGTAAAAATTCATCGATCAGGTATCCATTCGCGGCGTGAATTTCAATACCATCAAAACCGGCGGCATTTGCATTTTTTGCCGCAGATACGTAATCGGCTATGATGTCCTGGATTTCATCCGTGGTTAATGCGTGCGGGGTGACAAAAGCTTGCATGCCATCATAGGTCACCGCCTCACCTTTGGGCTGGATCGCCGAGGGTGCGACCGGCTGGGCATTATTTGGCAACAGCGATGGATGCGAGATTCGACCAACGTGCCAAAGTTGGATAAACATCAAACCGCCCTGGTTATGCACGGATTTAGTGATGGCTTGCCAACCGGCGACCTGACTGGTGCTGTGTATTCCCGGTGTCGATGGGTAACCTTGCGCATAGGGTGAGATCTGGCTGGCTTCGCTAATAATAAGCCCGGCAGTGGCGCGCTGAGTGTAATAAAGCTTATTGATATCCTGGGGTACATTCCCATCTCCTGCGCGGTTGCGGGTTAGCGGGGCCATAATCATACGGTTTTTCAATTTGAGGTCGCCAATTTCAAGTGTTTCTAATAAAGGTGAATTAGCGTTCGCCGTGTTTGTCATAGCAAGCTCCATTTAGGTTAGTCGTTAATAAAGGGGTATTGGTGACTCAGTATAGGAAAAGGATTGTCTTCCAAATAGGCATAAAATACGCTATATATGTTGCCAATATGGAACCAATAAGGGGTTGTACATGGATAAGGCGAGCAGGTTGGTGCTTTTTGCCGATGTGATCGACAGCGGCAGCTTTAGTGCCGCGGCCAAACATCGCAGTGTGAATCGTTCTTTGGTGAGCAAACAAATTGCCAATCTTGAAGAAGAGCTTGAAGTGCGTCTGTTACATCGTACTACACGTAGTCTAAGCATGACCGATGCCGGGCATGCTGTATTTGAA
Source organism: Gammaproteobacteria bacterium (assembly GCA_003233255.1). GTDB lineage: Bacteria > Pseudomonadota > Gammaproteobacteria > UBA6429 > Thiohalophilaceae > SZUA-24. The sequence continues at coordinate 4,304 of QILH01000031.1, forward strand.
CATGCGCGTTCGTTACGTCATCAGCTGCTTGAGACGGATGCACTGGTTGATTCGATACGTGAAGGCGTTAGCGGTGAATTACGGATTTCGAGCACCACTCATTTTGGGCGCTTGCATGTGATGCCAGTGATTAAATCAATTGTAAATGAATTCCCTGGACTTAACATTGATCTGCGGCTTGAAGATCGGTATGTCGATATTGTGGGGGAACGTTTTGATGTGGCAGTGCGAGTAACAGAGCCAGTTGATTCATCCCTGGTTGCAAGAAAACTTACCGATAATCCATTGATCATGGTGGCTTCTCCCGATTATTTACAACAACATGGTACGCCAGAATCGATGGACGATCTCGCCAGGCATCGCTTTGTGGTGTATGCCGGTCAGAATGGCGCGATGTCGAGTTGGGCCTATCATCAGGGTTCAGAGATTATAAACTTTGATATGAATGTAAAAATCAAAGTAAACGATGGTTATGCTTTATTGAGGACGGCACTTGATGGTCTCGGTATTTCCGTGACCGCTCAGTTTGTTGCTTGCAACGAATTAGTCGACGGTCGATTAATTCAGGTTTTGCCAAAGGTGAAACTCGAAGCATTTTCGCCGATATATGTGATGTACCCCAGCCGTCGTCATGTACCCAAAAAGACTCGTCTGTTTATCGATTATATGGTGAACTACGTTCGTAAGCAGAGTTTTTATATCCCTTGATATGGGTAAACGCACTTTTGTTAGTACATAAAAACTAACATGCCTGCTAAAGAATCTACGAGTAATAAACTGGCAGCTAATAGCCCGTCGCAAATTAGTCGGTTATTTCACTTTCGTCGTCCCTGACACAGGCATTTGTAAATTACGTATACTTTATCGTTAATTAGAAGAGCAAATTTAATACCGTGAGTGAAACCGCTAAAAACAGGATAGTCATAATACCCCCTGCCTTCATGTAATCGGCGACCCGATAGCCTCCTGGCCCCATAATTAAGGCATTCACCTGATGGGTCGGCAATAAGAACGAGTTCGAGGTGGCGATACCCACGGTCAGGGCAAAGACGGCGGGATTCGCGCCGACCCCTAATGCGATGTTAACGGCTAGTGGTACCAGCAATACGGTTGCGCCAACGTTTGACATCACCAGGGTGAAGAAGGTTGCCAATACGGCGACGGCCAGCTGGATGACCCAGATCGGCATATCACCCACAACGAACAGGGTTTGTTGAGCAATCCAGGCGGCGGTGCCGGTTTTCTCAACGGCGATGCCTAATGGTATTAACGAGGCCAACAGGAAGACGGTTTTCCAGCTGACGGCCTGATAGGCCTCTTCGATTTTAAGTACGCCACTTAAAACCATACCGATGGCGCCAAACAACAGGGCAACGGATAACTTCAGATCTGAAAATAACACCAGCCCTAACGTAATCGCAAAAAATACCAGTGCATGAGCCACCTTCTGTGGGCGCAATTCTTCATGAGGATATTCGGTGGTGACAACCACAAAATCTCGGTCTTTTTCTAGTCGAGCGAGATTGTCCCAGGTCGTGTGAACCACTAATAAATCGCCGGGTTGAAATAATTCCGTGCGTACATGTCCACCCGCTTCGTTATTGATGACCTCAGTACCACGATGGATGGCAAGCAATGAGAGGCCATAGGTTTTACGCAAGAAGATGTCGCGAGCCGATTGACCAATTAGCGTTGAGCCGGGTGGTATGACCAGTTCAGCAATACCGGATTTTATCTGGGAAAGCGCATCGGAGAAAATGTCCAGACTGTTTTTTATCTTAAGTTTGTTTTTTTCACCGATGGATTCGATATGTCGGGCCGAGGTCAGTATGCCAAATACCGTTCCAGCAGCGATGGCGGTGGTTCGATTAACGGCACCAAGACGTCGCCCCTTGTCCGTGCTTATCGCAACAACACGCAATGGATTAGTCGATTCGAATTCGTCAACACTCATGTTGACGATAGAGCTGTCGGCGTGAATGACGACTTCGTATAAATCAAAATTTCCGAGACCGTAATTATCTTTGAAATATTGCATGGTGTTGCCACCATCGGTCTGGGTATTTTTGTTGGTCGGTAAGATAAATCGACCGGCAATAATAAAATATAAAATACCGGTGGTGATCAAGGCCAGACCGATTGGGGCCACTGAAAATAAGGAAAAGATGTCCATTTTTTCTACGCCATCGGGAAGATTGTCATTTGAGGTAAGAATTAAATCGTTTAAGAGAATTAACGGACTTGAGCCCACCATGGTCAGGGTGCCACCGAGGATGGCACAAAAGCCCATGGGCATTAGCAATCTCGACATCGGTAAACCGGTTCGAGAAGAGATACGACTCACCACTGGCAGGAATAATGCGGCGGCGCCAACATTTTGCATAAAGCTGGAGATTACCGCGACTGTACCTGATATCAGCGGGATGATGCGTTTTTCGGTTGAACCGCCAAACTGCATGATCATGGCCGCCACCTTACTCATGATGCCGGTTTTATCCAGCCCGGCACCGATGATCATAACGGCGATGATCGACATCACCGCATTACTGGCAAAGCCATTAAATAACAAATTATTGTCTATCAACCCGGCTTTCAGGCCCATCCAGGGCGAAAATAGACTGGTTAGCCCTAAAATAACCATGATACTAATTGCTGCGATATCGACTTCAACGATCTCAAAGGCAAATAAATATATTGTCAGCAATAAAATAGCGCAGACCCAGGCGACTTCGACTGATGGTGCGACGGAGGCAATGAACAGCCCAATAAGTATGAATACGGCTAAAAAAATAAGCTTTTTGGGGTTCAGGGGTATTGTATTCATTAAAAAGCGGACTCCATCAAAAAGTAAGGGAAGGTAAAAAAACGCGCCATTTTAGCAAATTCTAATATATCAATACAAATGTTATGTCTATTTTTTTTACTCATTTTCCTGTTCGAGGATGAATTCTCCAGCCCGATTCAGCAAAAGCAACTAATAAGTCAAAGATAACCGGGATATGCCGCTAAACGTACTGTTGTGATGAACGTTAATAATAGTCGTTCGACAAGGTACGCCATGGAATTAATTACGCACAGGACGTTACAGATGAATTTAAAGTCATTATTAGTGGCTCCGATTTTTATAACCATTTTAGCGGTTTCGACACAGGTTTACAGTCGAGAAACCAGCCTGGATTTTAGGCTTGGCTACAGTCAGGATTTTTTACAATGGAGTATTGCCAGTACATTAAGTGGTACCGTGACTCCGAATATCCTGTCTGAATTGACCTGGCAAAATATAGACGTTATTCAATTGTATGCGGGTGTTGAGCATTATTTAGATTCTCGACAACGTTTTGCATTTATTGGACATGTTAGTTATGGCTCAATATACAGTGGAGACAATCAGGATTCGGATTATAACGGCGATAATCGCACCGCTGAGTTTTCTCGTTCAAATAATGCCAGTGATGAAGGTTCAACAACCAGTTTTAGCCTCGCATTGGGATACGATATTTTTTCGACGACCAATATCGTATTAATGCCAATGTTTGGTTATGCGGAACACAAACAGAATCTAAAAATGACGGATGGTTTTCAGACTATCCCGGCAAGCGGCGCGTTTGCCGGATTAAATTCGTCATATGATGCGAGCTGGTCAGGCCCGTGGCTGGGTTTTAAACTGGGCAACCGAGGAGACATTCGTTTTTACCTGGATTATCGCGCACATATTGTTGAGTATGTTGGGCTTGCCAATTGGAATTTACGTACAGACTTTCAGCATCCGGTGTCGTTTCGTCATGACGCCGATGGTTTTGGACAAACTTTGCAACTGGGATTGGCGTTTGATGTTAGCGAACGTGTCGCATTGGGTGTGAACTACACTTATCAGGATTGGCAAACGGATCCGGGACTGGATACCGTCTACTTTTCAAGTGGTGCCGTTGGGACAACACGGTTGAATGGGGTAGACTGGACATCAGATATATACAACTTTACGGTTGAAGTTAAATTTTAGTTATAGAACAATAAAACAGATCGGTTTGATTCTGGTTCAATCTTACAAAGCAATGAAATACTAAAGGCTCAATTTAGTCATTCAGATTTCATATTGTTGCTATGCCGTCTATACGTCGCAGAGTATTCTAAAAGTAATTCTGCCCAGCGACAATATACAGTAAAATTATGCGCGTATAAAAATAACCACTATTATAAAAATATTTAACGGGCGTGTGAAAATTATTTCGCGGTCAATACCTGTAAATTTTATATGTAGAGTTGCTCACACCTATATTGTCAGGTGGATCACAAAGGCAACAGTATATAAAAAAGGTTATTGCTGCGGTGATTCTGTTCGTAGTTAAATTTAAAATGAAATTTTAATTGATTTTTAGCGCAGACAAATATTTTATAATACATTAATGCTCGTCTTGTGAATGACTTCACATGAGCAGTGTTTTAAGTGTGAACTGCTTTTAAACAATCGTTATATTTTTTCCTAGACTTGTTGTTATTATTACGCAAGAGTTTAGAGAGACACTCATGAAGATTGATTTAAAGTATGTTTTCTTTTCCACCTTCTTACTATTGCTAATTGGCTGTGGCGGTGGAACGACGACTGAGGAACCCGGTGATACTGGACAACAGAATATTAATCAGGGGGACGCATTGGATCGAGGCCTTACCGATATCGAAACGATTCAGATCCCGAGAGCGCCAATACCTGTCGCATCCGCTTCAGAATCGGATTTAGCCAGTTTAAGCTGGCAAGCGCCGACAGAAAATATGGATGGCACGCCACTGTTGGATCTAGCGGGCTATTATATTTATTATGGCAAAGTCGATGACTATGGAAAAGTTGATGGTGCCTTGATCGATGTGGTTGATATTCAAGATGCAGCTGCTCTGGCGCATACCCTTGCCGGGATACGCATGGGCGATTATTTCTTTGCAATTTCTGCTTATAACCTGGCGGGGACAGAAAGTAAGAAGGTTGCAGTCGTAACCACTTCGGTTAATTAGTCGATTGGCGTATCAGGATCATTCCCCCAATCCGACCAGGAACCTGGATACCCTTGTACATTCTTAAAGCCAAGATAGTTTAATACGATACAGGTATGGGCTGAACGATGATGGCTTTGGCAATGGCAGATAATGTTTTTATCCGGCGTTATTCCAAGTTCGGCTAAATCATTTAGTAATTGTGAATTGTCTTTTAATTTAAGATTGTTATTTTTATCCATTGCATTGGTCCATTCGTAATGAACGGCACCGGGAATATGACCGCCGCGGGCGGCAAAGACTTTAATGCCATTAAATTCAGGCGCACTTCGCGCATCAAGAATGACCGTATTACTATCGTTCAATTTCTGTTTAATATAACCCTTGTCGGCAATCAGCTCGTTGCTGTAGTTTATTTCCCGAGTTTGAGTTAAGGGCTGTGGAAAGTGAATCTGTTGATCCATCTCTAGTCCTTCTGCTGTCCAGGCCTGTATTCCGCCATTGATGAGCGACAGCCTTTGATGCCCGATGGTTTGTAATGTCCACAAAAAACGACAGGCTCGCCCACCGCCTTCATCATCGTAGGCGATGACATGTGTGTCTGAATCAATACCGTAGGCGGTCAGGATTCGTGCAAGTTGATGGATCTCCGGCAACAAACCCATGCGCGGTTTCTGGCCGGTTACGATCCAGTTGTAATCTAAAAAAACGGCGCCCGGTATATGAGCCGTTATATAGGTATCCGCCTGACATAAATCCACGATAAGGATGTTTTCCTCTGAGATCATGCCGTTAACGATTTTTGGCTCGAGGATTAGCGTTGTAGGGGTGTTTGACATAAGTTCACTCAGACTTAACAATGTGTCGGACGTAAAGTATACTATCGTGCTCGGTTATACGGCTAGCAAAATTCACATAAAGGTATTTTTAACATGACAGCGAAATCATTTATTCCTCCACACCGGATACTCATGGGGCCAGGTCCTTCGGACGTTAGTGAACGGGTACTGCATGCATTAGCTCGCCCAACGATTGGCCATCTTGATCCGGCATTTGTTGGCATGATGGATGAAATGAAAGGCTTGCTCCAATATGCCTTTCAGACAAAAAATGAATTAACCATGCCGGTTTCTGCACCTGGCTCGGCGGGCATGGAAACCTGCTTTATGAATCTACTTGAACCTGGCGATAAAGTCATTGTTTGTCAAAATGGTGTATTTGGTGGTCGCATGAAAGAAAATGTAGAGCGTTGTGGTGCTACCGCGATCATGGTTGAAGACGAGTGGGGTAAAGTGGTTGATCCCAATAAAGTTGAGGCGGCGTTAAAAGCTAATCCTGATGCAAAAATTTTGGCCTTTGTTCATGCCGAGACCTCGACCGGAGCCCAGTCCGATGCCAAAACATTGGTTGAGCTAGCGCACCAACATGATTGTTTAACCATTGTCGATGCGGTGACCTCTTTAGCGGGCACACCGCTAAAAGTAGATGAGTGGAATATCGATGCAATATATTCAGGCACTCAAAAATGTCTATCAGCTCCCCCAGGTTTATCCCCGGTCAGTTTCAGTGCGCGAGCAGCCGAGGTTATTAAGAATCGTAAAACCAAGGTACAGAGCTGGTTCCTGGATTTGAATCTGGTGATGGGCTATTGGGGTGGCGGTGCTAAACGAGCTTATCATCATACCGCACCGATTAATAACCTCTACGGCTTGCATGAATCATTGGTGATGTTGCAGGAAGAGGGTATCGAGAATGCCTGGGCACGCCATCAAAAGAATCACCTGGCCTTACGTGCAGGACTGGAAGCCATGGGTATTAATTTTGTGGTCGCCGAAAAAGATCGTTTGCCGCAGTTAAATGCAGTGACGATCCCGGAGGGCGCTGATGATGCCGCTGTGCGTGCACGTTTATTAAAAGATTATAATCTGGAAATCGGTGCAGGTCTGGGGGCGCTGGCAGGTAAGGTATGGCGTATTGGTTTGATGGGCAGCAGCAGCTCTGCTGAGAACATTGAATTATGTTTGAATGCACTTGATACCGTGTTAACGGATATGGGTGCGAAGATTAATTCAGGTGTTGCGATTGAGGCGGCGAAAGCGGCGGCCTAGATTCGAATCTAAATACGATGCAGACATGTCACGAAGGTAACGGTGCTGATAGATCACTTATTGTGATTTTTCAGTACCGGATTCTTTGGCGAGATAGACCCAGGTTGAAACCACTGAATCGGAATTCAGGGAGATAGAGTCTATACCCTGTTCAACCAGCCATAAGGCCAGATCAGGATGATCAGACGGCCCTTGACCGCAAATACCAATGTATTTATTTTGTTTTTTACAGGCCTGGATGGCCATCGATAATAATCTTTTAACAGCTGGATTGCGCTCATCAAAGGCATTGGCGACCAGTGCACTGTCGCGATCCATGGCCAGGGTAAGTTGTGTTAAATCATTCGAGCCGATAGAAAAACCATCGAAATAATTTAAAAAATCGTCTGCCAGTAAGGCATTGGATGGTATTTCACACATCATAATAATTCGCAAGCCACACTCACCGCGTTTTAAGCCGTTTTGCTCGAGCAGCTTGATAACTTGCTGGGCTTCATCAAGGGTTCGAACAAAAGGCACCATAATTTCAATATTATCCAGTCCCATAGTATTACGGGCCCTTTTAATGGCTTCACATTCCAGTTCAAAGCATTTTTTAAACTGTTGACTGATATAACGGGATGCACCTCGAAAACCCAGCATGGGATTTTCTTCCTCAACCTCAAAAAGTTGACCACCGATTAAATTTGCGTATTCGTTAGATTTAAAGTCGGATAATCGCACAATAACGGGTTTAGCTGCGAAAGCAGCAGCGATGATGGCGATACCCTCAGTTAGTTTTTCGATATAGTACTCAGTGGGATTTTCGTAACCAGCGATAAGCGGTCTGATGGTTTCTTTAATAGTCGAGTCCAGTTCGTTGTAATTTAGTAATGCTAAAGGGTGTATGCCTATATTTCGGTTAATAATAAATTCAAGCCGTGCTAAACCAACCCCATCATTTGGTATTGCCTGAAAGCTGAAAGCACGATCGGGACTGGCCACGTTCATCATTATTTTGATCGGAAGCTCTGGCATACTGTGCAGGTTGATTGTGTTAATTTTAAATTCAAGCTCTCCATCATAGACAAGACCGGTGTCCCCTTTAGCGCAACATACGGTGACGGCTTGCGTATCCTTTATGATTTTGGTGGCAGTACCGGTGCCGACAATGGCGGGGATGCCCAGCTCACGGGCAATAATAGCGGCATGACAGGTGCGTCCCCCGCGATTCGTCACGATTGCAGCAGCTTTTTTCATAATGGGTTCCCAATCCGGATCCGTCATATCGGTGACTAGCACATCACCTTCTGCTACTCGATGAATTTCGGTGACATCATTTATGATTTTGGCTTTGCCTGCTCCGATGCGTTGCCCGATACTACGCCCAGTAATCAGTACCTTACTTTCCTGTTCTAATTCATATTGGATTAACTCACGTTTGCTGGTCTGGCTGCTGACGGTTTCAGGGCGAGCCTGAACGATATACAGTTGTTGATCATTACCGTCTTTTGCCCACTCAATGTCCATTGCGCGGCCATAGTGCTGCTCAATGGTCACCGCAAGATTCGCTAACTTATGGACTTCGTCATTGTTGATGGAAAATTGTTGTTGCAAGGTGTCTTCAACAGCCTGGGTCAAGGTGGCGGCCTGATGGCTGTGCGATTCACCATAGATCATGCGGAGGCCTTTATCGCCCAGGTTGCGACGAATAATTGCAGGGCGTTGTTTGGCTAAAGCAGGTTTATAGACATAAAACTCATCCGGGTTTACTGCACCCTGCACCACGGTTTCTCCCAGCCCATAAGCCGAGGTGATAAATACAACGTTTTCAAAACCGGATTCCGTGTCGATGGAAAACATCACGCCGCTGCTGGCTAGATCGCTGCGAACCATTTTTTGAATCCCGGCCGATAACGAAACCAGTTTATGATCAAAACCCTGGTGTACCCGGTAGGCAATGGCGCGGTCATTAAACAATGAGCTAAAAACTTCTTTAATGGCGAGTAAAATATTGTCAAGACCTTTTATATTTAGATAGGTTTCCTGTTGTCCGGCAAACGAGGCGTCGGGGAGATCTTCTGCTGTGGCCGAGGAACGAACCGCATAAGTGGATTCTTTACCGTAGCGTTTAGTTAAGGAATGATAAGCTTCGGTGATGCAGGTGATAAACTCACCACTAAAATTCTGAGCCATAATGGCTTGTCGGATCGAGGTTCCACAACGGGACAGGGCGGTTACGTCACTCACATCCAGTTTATCTAATTGCTTATGAATTTTTTCATCCAGGCCATTGGTCTTAATAAAGGCCTGATAGGCGGATGCGGTGGTGGCAAAACCGCCAGGAACGAGTACGCCACGTGTGGTCAGGCCCTGGATCATTTCTCCTAGTGAGGCGTTTTTACCGCCGACGATCGCGACATCGTCCATACCAAGGGTTTCAAACCAACGTATCATATCGAGCGTTTGATCATTTTTAAGTAGAGTCATGTAAATTCCGTTTCTATTGGCAAGTTAATTTGAGCCTACTATTATTATAGGGGGAGTTTGACAAAAATATGAAGCGACAGGTTTATTTTATATCCGATAGTACTGGCATCACCGTTGAGGCTCTGGGCCACAGTTTATTGTCGCAATTTCAGGACTTAAAATTTGAGTATACAACGCTGCGTTATCTCGACTCGCTGAATAAAGTCGAGAACCTGTGCCAGACTATTAATGATTTTAGCGGGGAGGCACGCCCCCTCATTTTTAGCACCCTGGTGGATGGGCAATTGCGCGCCAAATTAAGCAAAGCGAATGCGCATATATTTGATTTAATGGGTAAATTTTTAACGCCTTTAGAAGAAATTCTTGATACTCAGGCCAGTTCTGCCCTGGGTCACACTCATGGTCCGGGGCCGGATAAACATTACGAACATCGTATGGATGCGGTGAATTATGCGCTGTTAAATGACGATGGAATAACCACTCGGCATCTTGATCGGGCTGATATCATTCTGATTGGGCCTTCTCGATCCGGTAAAACGCCAACCTGCCTGTATCTGGCGATGCAATATGGCGTTTATGCAGCCAATTATCCTCTGGTGGAAGAGGATTTTGAGTTAATGCGTTTACCGGATATTCTGGCCAAACGGCATGCTCAACTTTTTGGCCTGAGTATAACGGCTGAGCGGCTGCACCAGATCCGCGAAGTTCGCCGTCCTGAGAGTGAATACGCTTCGATAAAACAGTGCCAGTATGAGGTTAAACAGATAGGCATTTTGTATCGGGAAAACCGAATTGCCACCTGTGACGTTACGCAACGCTCGGTTGAAGAGATTGCCACTCGAATTTTACCGCATTTACATCTGCCATAAGCTACGGCGACCATTTAGGGCATAAAAGGCCTTGAAAGACACGTAATCCGACCCTATTTAAGCTCAAAATCAATTTTATAAATCAAGTATTTAAGGAGACCCACCCATGAGTGTGGACACCCAGAAAGAGACCTTGAGTTTCCAGACCGAGGTAAAGCAGTTATTGCACCTCATGATCCATTCCCTGTATTCGAATAAAGAGATATTTCTTCGTGAACTGATATCAAATGCCTCCGATGCCTGCGATAAGTTGAGCTTCGAAGCGCTGTCAGATGACAAGCTGTATGAAGACGACTCTGAATTAAAGATTCGAGTCGAATATGATAAAGACAAAAATACTATTAGCTTGACGGATAATGGTATTGGCATGAGTCGCGATGAAGTAACTGAAAATATTGGTACCATTGCCAATTCCGGTACGAAAAAATTCCTTGATACCTTAACCGGCGATCAGGCCAAAGACTCCAACATGATTGGTCAGTTTGGGGTTGGTTTTTATTCATCGTTCATTGTTGCCGATAAAGTGACATTGGAAACACGCCGAGCCGGATCTGCAAAAGATCAAGCGGTACGCTGGGAGTCAAGCGGTGAGGGTGAGTACAATATTGAGAATATTGAACGAGAGCAACGTGGAACGACCGTTACCTTACACTTGCGTGAGGATGAAAAAGAATTCGTCGAACCGTTTCGACTCAGAAGTATCCTGACCAAATATTCAGATCACATCTCTTTGCCTATCGAAATGCCCAAGCAGGATGATAAAGGTGAAATCACGGATGAATTTGAAACCATCAATAAGGCCTCGGCTTTATGGACTCGTCAAAAGTCTGAAATAACGGATGATGAATACAAAGAGTTCTACAAACACGTCTCCCATGACTTTGAAGACCCGATTAGCTGGGTACATAATCATGTCGAAGGCACACAGTCTTATACAACACTATTTTATATACCGAAACGTGCGCCGTTTGATCTGTTTGAACGGGATCAACGCCATGGCATTAAGCTCTATGTGAAGCGTGTCTTTATTATGGATGATGCGGAGCAATTGATGCCAAATTATTTGCGTTTTATCCGTGGTGTGGTCGATTCGGCGGACTTGCCGTTAAACGTCTCGCGAGAGATCCTGCAACGCAATAAACACATCGATTCGATCCGCAATGGTGGAGTAAAACGCATCCTCGGTGTACTGGAGAAAATGGCCAAAGATGATGAAGAGCAATATGCGACCTTCTGGTCTGAGTTTGGTCGAGTCATTAAAGAAGGGCCGGCAGAAGATTTTGCCAACAAGGAAAAGATTGCCAAATTAATGCGTTTCAGTTCAACCAATAATGACAGTGATGTTCAAAACGTATCGCTAGATGATTACATCGCCAGGATGAAACCCGATCAGGATAAAATATATTTCATTACGGGTGAGTCGTATAATGCGATCAAAAATTCACCGCATTTAGAGTTATTTAAGAAGAAAGATATTGAAGTTTTATTAATGCATGATCGTGTTGATGAATGGATGATGTCCTACCTTGACGAATACAGTGAGAAGAAATTTGCCTCTATTGCAAAAGGCGAGGTTGATCTTGGAGAACTGGAAGATAAAGAAGACAAGAAAAAAGCCGAAGCAGCCAGTAAGGATTATAAAGGCCTGTTGGCAAAAATGAAGGACACGCTAGGCGAGACAGTTAAAGAAGTACGTATCTCGAATCGCCTGACGGATTCGCCGTCCTGCCTGGTGGTTGAAGAACAGGATATGGCCGTGAGCATGCAAAAGATCCTCAAACAGGCCGGACATGCCCTGCCGGATGTTCATCCGATCCTTGAAATCAATCCGGAACATAGGTTGGTGCAGCAATTAAAGGAAAAGCTTGATGACGAGAGTTTCAGTGACTTGGCTCAGCTTTTATTTGATCAGGCAATGTTAAGTGAAGGTGGCCAACTTGACGATCCGGTTGGTTTTGTTAAGCGTATGAATGGTTTGTTGGCGTCATCCAGCTAAGCTAAATCAAAAAGGCGGTCTGGGATGGGTGCAAACTGGGCCACCTTTTTGATGTTTCTGCTTTACCTGTAAACTGAAATCAATATATCATTCACGGCATGGAGAAGACGCTGCAAGGGTTACTTGAGTTGTTCATGAAATGGGCGCCTGATATCGGTATTGCAATCGGTATTCTTTTTGCCTTTTATCTTCTTAGTCGAGCCATTAATAAAGTAATTAATTCCAGCCGGGTCAAGTTCGATCTGGATCCACATCTTATCTTTCTAATTCGCCGGGCAAATCGAATCACTCTGTTTGTGCTTGCCGTGTTGACAGCATTGGGTACTCTTGGTGTCAATATCTCTGCCATGGTTGCGGGCCTGGGCTTAACCGGTTTTGCATTAGGTTTTGCATTAAAAGACACCATCTCAAATCTATTATCCGGGGTATTGATTCTGCTTTATCGCCCATTTCAAATTGGTAATGTCATTAAGGTTGGCAGTTTTGAAGGTGAAGTGATCGGTATCGACCTGAGATACACGGTATTAAAGTCAGATGAGAAAAAAATACTAATCCCGAACGCCAAGCTTTTTATCGATCCTATTATTGTCATTAGTGAAGATGTCATCACCGACGCACCTGAAACAAGCAATAATTAAGCTCCCGGATAACAAAGATGAACTATTGTTTTGAGTGTGGTGCTAAATTAAAAAAGAAACTCATTGATGGTGTTGAACGTTATTTTTGTAAACTATCCCATTGCAATTATGTAAACTGGGATAATCCCGTTCCGGTGGTAGCGGCTATTATTCGCTACCAGGATAAAATCTTGCTGGCTCAGAATACTTCGTGGCCTGATGGACGGTATTCATTTATAACCGGGTACCTTGAAAGGTGTGAACAACCTGAAGTGGCGGTAATTCGTGAGGTGAGTGAAGAATTAGGCCTGGATGCAAAAATAGATCGATTTATCGGTCATTTTATATTTCATGATAAAAACCAGATTTTAATCGTGTATGCTGTTACAGCACAGGGTGAAATAAAATTAAATCATGAACTTGTTAGTTTTAAATTATTCAGTGAACAGGATATTTTGGGATATATGTTTTCTTTCCCGACGTTTGCACAGTCGATAATAAAAAAATATTTACCTAAATAATACTATGAAAAATATCTGTAACTATTCTTTGATTTAAGTAGAAAGAAACCAAGAGAACGCAAATTAATGGATTGGAAAGTTGTCGCCGCCTCGGTAAGCGGTATCGCACACTCTGCGCATGGCAATCCTTGTGAGGATGCATTCTACTGGCTCAAGCAGAATGGTGTTTTCATCGCAATAGTCTGCGATGGAGCCGGTTCTGCTGCGGAGAGTGATTTTGGAGCACAACATGGATCTAAAACAATATGTGAAGAGGTTTTAATTCAATTTAATAGTATAGAAGAACACCCGGATCGGGAAGAGTTGGAATTCTGGATTCGTACGGCTATAAAGACGGCCCGTAATACCTTGCCTGGCGTTATTAATGCTGAAGATATGGTTCGCTATCATGCGACTCTGGTTGGTGTTATCGTTACGGATGAAACTGGTTTGTTCTTTCATATTGGTGATGGGCTGGCGATGGCCGTGAAGAATGATCAATGGCAGGATGCTGTTGTGTCCAAACCTGAAAATGGATCGACGGCATTGAAGACGTATTTTTACACCGAGCCACATTGGTTTAAACACCTGAGATTTACTGAGTTATCGCCGGATACAGAGGTAATAGCGTTGATGAGTGATGGCGCAATGTCGTTTGTCGCCAATCAGGACGGTTCAAAAATTGATCCAGATTTTATTGTTCCTGTTGATAAACATTTACAGGAAATAGACTCTGATAAGGGAATTGCGGCATTAACAGCAAGCCTGAATCGTCCAGAGACACAAAATATAACAACCGATGATAAGACCTTATTATGGGCCCGGCGTACTGAAGATTAAGTATGGGCTGGTTAACAATTATAATTATTGCTGTTGTTATCTGGGTTTGGTGGGATGGTCTTGGTGCTAAAGAGATAGCACATACGGAAAGCAAACGGTTGTGCCAGTTGCATGAAGTTTTGCTTTTAGATGATACGGTGGCATTA
>QILH01000083.1 GCA_003233255.1 Gammaproteobacteria bacterium
GCTCGGTATGCGCATGGCATGCAGGGCGATATCACCTTCATCAAGATTAGGAACAAACTCGGTACCCAGGCGGCTTGCCTGCAAACTGGAAAGTATGATGAGTGCGATGGCGGTAATCACCACCGGCCACCGATGCGACATAACAAAGGTTAATGCTACTGTGTAATTTTTGCTGGCCCAGCGCATAAACCGATTCGGTTCTTCACTGACTCGCCCATTTACAAACAGCGCGATGGATGCGGGTACAACGGTTACAGATAAAATTAACGCCGACAATAAGGCCGTCACGACCGTGAAGGCCATGGGGTGAAACATTTTACCCTCGACCCCACTTAGTGCAAAAATCGGTATATAAACAATTAAAATTATAATCACGCCAAAGACACTGGGACGAATGACTTCAATCGTGGCTTCGCGCACAATGCGCAAACGCTCATTTAGCGCGGGCACACTGCCATGCATCTTTTGATACATGCCAAGATGACGCAGACAATTCTCGACAATAATGACCGCGCCATCAACGATCAAACCAAAATCCAGCGCGCCCAGGCTCATCAGATTTCCAGACACATCGGACTCCACCATACCGGTTATGGTCATCAGCATGGCCAGCGGAATCACCGCCGAGGTCAACAACGCCGCGCGCCAGTTGCCCAGCAACAACAATAAAACCGCGATAACCAGTAGCGCGCCTTCGACTAAATTTGTTTTGACGGTTTCAATGGTTTTGTCGACTAGCGAAGTACGATCATACAGGGCATTGAGTACGACACCTTCTGGAATGGATGACTTGATGCTCTCCAGTTTTTCTGCGGCGGCACGCGCCACGCTACGACTGTTTTCTCCAATCAACATGAAGACCGTGCCCAGAACCACCTCTCGCCCATTTTGCGTGGCCGCGCCGGTGCGCAGTTCACTGCCCAGTTTTACATCGGCAATATCTTCTACCGTCACCGGCACCCCATTACGTTTCGCTACGGTAATTTTTTTAATATCCGCTATAGAGGTTATTTGTCCGGGCGATCGAATTAAATATTGCGCACCATAACGTTCAATATAACCTGCACCCGTATTCAGATTGTTATTCACCAACGCGCTCATAACGTCCTGCAGGGTGAGATCATAGGCAATTAATTTATCGGGATAAGGCAAGACATGATATTGCTTAAGATAACCGCCGATGGTATTTACTTCGACCACCCCAGGCGTCTGGCGTAATTGCGGCCGCACGATCCAGTCCTGTACCGTGCGCAACATCATCGGATCATGTACTGCGCCTTCTGCATTGGTGATGCTGTACATAAATATCTCACCCAGACCGGTCGAAATCGGCCCCATCATCGGTTCGGTGCCCGCAGGCAGCCGCGTCTTTACTTCGGACAGGCGTTCATTTACTAATTGTCGAGCAAGATAAATATCGGTGCCATCTTTAAATATCACCGTGACCTGCGACAAACCATAACGCGAAATCGAGCGGGTATACTCCAGGTTAGGTAATCCTGCCATAGCCGTTTCAACCGGGAAGGTAATTCGCTGTTCAGACTCGAGCGGTGAATAACCTGCCGCAGAAGTATTGATTTGCACCTGCACATTGGTAATATCCGGCACGGCATCGATCGCCAGGAAGTTAAAATTATAGATTCCTAAGCCGCCAATGGCAGCCGCGACCGCTAAAACAACCCAGCGTTGGGCCAGCGAGAATGAAATAATATGGTTTAGCATTGCAACACCCTCAGTGGTCGTGACTCGCGCCAGACTTTTCGATGTCGGCTTTTATAAGATAACTATTCTTAGTTACGTATTCAGTGCCTGCTTCAATACCGCTTAGCACTTCAGCCCAGTTTTTATTGCGTCGGCCTAACGTCAACATCCGAACTTCGTAGATATCTGCAAACCGGGCGTATACAACTTGAAAATCACGAAACGACTGAATAGCCGACTGTCGTACGGCCAGCTCAACCGTGTGTTCCGATACGATGACATGGCCGCGGATAAACTGACCTGGGCGCAGAACATTATTATCATTTTGAATTTCGACGCGCACGCGAACACTCTGACTGGCATGTGCCGTTAACGGTGATATCCAGTTAATGGCGCCGGTATGCTGCACTCGACCATCCAAAGATTCAACCAGCACCTTTTGGCCGATTTTTAGTTTGCCAAGATCATTACTAAACGCATCCAGCTCAACCCAGACAGAGGAGAGATCGGTAATAATAAACAAGGGTTCAGCACTTGTGGCTTCACCAACTTGCACATCACGACGAACTATCAATCCTCCTATCGGGGCCTTAATTTTGTAATTTTGTAAACTCTCATTACTTTGTACCATTGCTAATAGCTGACCTTTTTTTACCGTGTCACCTAGTTCAGTATGAATAGACTTAACCACGCCGGGGAAACGCGGCAGTATCCGCGAAACCAGATTAGGATTATTATGCACCTGTCCTGACAGGCTGCGCATCTCCTGCAATTTGACTGGCCCAATCGTTTCTGTTTTGATATTCATCGCGTTGGCCATATCGGCCGGTATATTGGTGCGGCCTTCAAAATTTTCATATCGCCACTGGTAACGCTTGTCTTTGTAGCTTGCTTCAATCTCGACGGCAAATGAATGAGGCTCATAGATCACCGCATCCCCCTGCAGGTAATCGTGTTGCGGTTGAAAATTGATTGTGTCGATTTTATTCCCGGTACGATGTAATTTAATATTTAACGTGACCTCGTTCGGATCAAGCGGTTTCCTGTCCAGATAGGGATAAACGCGAAACTCGGGAGGCAGGCCGCGTTCAAAGATGGTCAGTTCTACGCTAAAATTTCCCTGCGACAATAAACGACCACCATGCATACCTTTTTCATCAGTCTCATCATGGGCATCGCCGTGACCATGTTCGCCATGACCATCGGCACTGTGCTGTGCAGGTGTTGTTAAAATCCAGGCACCAATAATAGCGGTCAAAATGATAATGACCGCAATCGCTAAATAACTCTGTTTCATGGTTTCACTCCTGGCTGCAGACGTGCGCCGGTAAGACGATCAATTTCAATTCGATAGCGATGATAATTCGCTGCATTGTTCACAACTTCGAGCCTGGCATTAAGCAAGGTTTGTTGCGCATCTAATAATTGCAGAAAAGAATAACGCCCCGCTGCGTAGCCTTTTTCATATTCTTTTAAAGCTTTGCTGGCCTCGGGTAAGATCCGGGTACGAAATATTTCTACCGCGTGATAACTGTGCGTTAACTCCTGATATATCTCATACAGGCTGGAATACAAGTTCAGTTTTTGTTTTTCAAAACGATAAGCCACTTCCTGTGAAAGTTGTTGTTGTTCTTCGATCAACGGTGCGGCACGTGAATTCAGACCAAAAGGAATACGAGCTACCATCACTAGCGCATTGTCACTATTCTCGCTGAAATGACGTACACCTGCGGTAAACTCTATATTGGCACTGGCTTTAGTTTGCGCTAAATTAATACGCGCCTGGGCAAGCCGTTGCTCTGTTGCAAACTGAACCAGATCGGGATTTCGATCTAGCCATTGTTCTAGTTGTGCAAACGGTTCGATCGTTTGCAGGGCATACAGGTCACCTTTTACCGCAGAAAAATTTACTTTGAAGCTGCCCCACATCGTCGCCAGTCTTAACTTTGATGCTTTTAATGTGTGTTCTGCATGCTCCAGTTCAATCTCAGCGCGCGCTATCGCAATGGCCACACGACGCCGCTCTGCTACGGGGCTACGTCCAGCCTTAACCCGTTTTTCAACCACCTTATAACTTCGCTGCAAAAGTTTTAGCTTGTCCCGGGAAAATAGCAGTGAGGCCTGATTCGTCGAGACTTGAATAAAGTGTTTTGCCGTCGTGGCCAGTATATCCAGCCGTCTTGCATCCTGCTGCGACTCCAGTAAAAACGATTTCTGGCTCGCCACCTCTCCACGCCGTTCTGACTTATTGCCTAATTCAAATATCTTCGACAGACTTAAGGTCGACTCTAATAACTGACTTCCATTTAATCCACCACTGCCAGCAAAATTTTCCAGTGCAATATTGACCGACATCGCCGGGCTTTGCTGGGCCGCACGAATTCGCGCCACCGCCGCTTGCGATTTATAGCTTGCCCCCTTTAATTCGGGATTATTCTCCAACACTCTGATCAGAACGTGATCGAGTCTAATATCTGAATCGACTTGCATTGATTCTGCCTGCAATGGCCAAATCACAACAAACAATCCTAAGCACATCAAACGACGCATTGATTTTTCTCCAATACCTTGTATATCAATATCCAGCAGAACATATAGTAGCCCGCGCACTATTTAAAACGGTCAAACACCGTTTTCTTAAACCGTGAGGAAAATAATTTTAGTGCGGAGGGCCGCGTAAGGGCGGACTAAAGTGATACGTTCGTTCAATGGGTAAAAAGATATCGGTTCGCTGTCGAGGAGTAAATCGGGCTAGCGCAAAAGCGACAATGCCGATTAGCAGTCCAATGATCAGCATTGGGCTAATCTTAAAATACAGCCCTTTGATCATACCATCTGGACTGGACATCAATACTTGCGTGTCATCGTGGTGCGGTGGATTGTGAGCAGAACTATAGATATGCATGTCGACGACATGCGCATGCCCATGATTCGATTCGGCATGGTTTTCTACCGAGAGAAAATGAACATGGGCAGGCAGGACGGTCAAAAAGGCCATGGCGGTAACCAATAACCAGCCAACGGCTTTGTACTTGCGTCCAATATTTCGCCAATAATTCATCATAATAGTGTAGCAAGCCTAAGTGTTTTCGCACAATCGAAATAAACCCATTTAATGGGGGCTTTTACAGATTCATCGATATCCGCCTTGCCTGCCCTGTTGAAACTGCTTACTCTAGTGTTTTCAGGGTTAGTATTAAAACAATAAGGAATCCGTAATGAGTGACATCAACATCGAAACCGCACGTCATAATATGGTTGAACAACAGGTTCGCCCATGGGATGTGCTTGATGATAATGTGCTCAATCTGCTCGCCGATGTGCCTCGAGAGGAATATGTTCCGGCCGGATATCAGAATATTGCCTTTGCTGACCTGAGTATTCCACTGGACTTGGGCGAAGTGATGATGCCACCCAGACTCGAAGGCCGTATGTTACAGGCTCTGGCGGTTAAACCCACCGATACCGCCCTGGAAATCGGAACGGGGAGCGGATTTGTCACCACCCTGTTGGCCAAATCAGCGCGCCACGTCTACAGCGTGGACATACAGGAAACCTTCATCTCGCGCCTACGTACCAAACTCGAGCAAGAAGGCATTGTAAATGTCACCCTGGAACAGGGCGATGCCGCACAGGGCTGGCCTCAACATGGCCCCTATGATGTCATTGCCGTCGGTGGTTCGCTGCCGATCCTGCCCGAGGCCTTGCAACAATCACTCACTGTTGGTGGGCGTATGTTTGTTATCGTCGGCGATAGCCCGGTGATGGAAGCCCAGCTTGTCACCCGTCTGAGCGAGACGGACTTTCGCACCGATATGCTGTTTGAAACCGATCTGCCGCCCTTGCGTAACTGTCTGCAGCCAGACCGCTTCGTGCTTTAATTCTCAATTTTTGCCTTGCGAGCCTCAATTATTTGTACAAAGAGGCGTATAATCATTCGTTTATATAGCCTCAGTAAACGAAATGCGACGATTCACTGCTAAAGACTTATCCGAATACATTCAAACCTGTGATTCAATACCATTTCTGCTCGATGTGCGTGAACCTTGGGAATATGAGAAATGCCGGCTGGCGGGATCGGAATTAGTACCCATGCATCAAATTCCCATGGCTATAGACAAACTGAATCCCGATAAGGAAACCGTGGTGATCTGTCACCATGGTATCCGCAGCCGACAAGTTGCCCTGTACCTGGAACAACAAGGCTTCAAGAACGTGATTAATTTAGAGGGCGGGGTCGAGGCCTGGGCACAGGATATCGACCCAACGATGAACCAATACTAGTTTTAATTAACAGGATGTTTTTATGAATACTAAAATTTTTCTCGGTTTCACTTTGTTACTTACCAGTTATAGCATTCAGGCGGAAGACCTTTCGCAGATATTTGAACTGGCTAAAAAAAATGATCCGACCTACGGTGCTGCGATTTCAGAATACTATGCTGCGGCTGAGGCCTCACCAAAAGCCTGGGCTGGAGTTAAACCGCAAATTCGTTTAAGCGGTCAATACGCCGAGATATTAAATCAAGATTCATCTTCTATATTTAGCACCACGACTAACCAGGATTACAGTGATAATAGTTACTCCCTTAGTTTAACCCAAACTATATATAACAAAGCTCAGTTTGATGCTATTGCACAGGCCGGTGCTCAGGTTATGCAGGCCGAAGCCGTATATGGCAATGCCCGCTATGATTTGATCTTGCGCGTGGCACAACGTTATTTTGACGTACTCTCAGAATCGGCCAGTCTGGTGTTCGCCAAAGCAGAAAAGAAGGCCATTGACCAACAACTGGATCAGGCCAAGCAACGTTTTAAGGTCGGACTTACCGCCATAACCGATGTACTTGAAGCCCAGGCTCGTTATGACCAGTCGGTGTCTTCAGAGATCGAAGCACAACGCCTGCTTGATCTCAGTAACGAAAGTCTACGCGAGATTACCGGTCAGGCGCATAATAAGCTCAGTAAGGTTAAAGACGATCATAAATTAGTTTCACCTGATCCGCTGGACATGGAGACCTGGGTGAAAACCGCACTGGAGCAAAATCTTTTATTACACAGTGCCCAGCAGGCAGTTAATGCCGCACGCGAAGGCAAAGATCTCGCCAACGCCGGTCACTACCCCACCCTGGATTTTGAGGCCAAATATGATGATCGGGAAACCAAAGGTGGCATTTTCCCATCGACAAGCAATGGCACAACCCTGGCCTTGAAATTAAACATTCCCATTTATTCAGGAGGCGGCACCAGTGCCGCTGGTCGTGAAGCGGCGGCCCGCTACCAACAAAGTAAACAACTCTACGAACAACAACGCCGTGCCACCGAGCGACTCACCCGCAACAGTTACTTAACGGTATTGTCGGCCATCAGTCAGGTAAAGGCGTTGAAACAGGCCCTGCGTTCAAGTCAATCTGCATTGGAAGCCACTCAGGCGGGATTTGAAGTGGGAACGCGAACCGCCGTGGATGTACTAAATTCACAGCAAGATATGTATCTCGCCCAACGTAACTACATTCGTGCTCGCCATACCTATATTGTAAATACCTTGCAACTTAAACAGGCGGCGGGAACCTTAAAGGATGAAGATATGACGCTAATCAACGCCTGGTTAGATTCATAACCATGAATGCCGGTTCGCTTTGCCATGCCGATCTCAGTCAATTATTAATTATTGACGTCCAGGAACGGCTGGCGAATGCGATGTCTGAAAAAGTACTCGCGCAATTGCTCGCTAATACCAATATATTACTACAGGCTGCAACTGAATTAGCCATCCCGATCATTCACACCGAACAGTACCCAAAGGGTCTGGGTACGACCCATGCCGCGATTCAGGCCCATTTATCCACTAAACCGATCGTAAAAACCTGCTTTTCGAGTTGTGGTGCCGAGGGTATGGATGAAGTTATCTCCGGTGAATCTCGCCAGCAATGGATCATTATGGGAATGGAAGCACATATTTGCGTGACTCAGACCTGTATGGATTTATTGTCACAGGATAAAACCGTAATTATTGTCGCCGATGGAATTTGTTCCCGCACCAAAGCTAATTTTAACAACGCCATGGCCCGCATGCGTCAGGCTGGAGCCATTATTGCTAATACAGAATCGGTATTATTTGAATGGCTTGGTGATGCCAGCCATAGCCAGTTTAAAACTCTGTCGAAATTAATTCGTTAAGCATATAAACTACTTCAACCGAATTAAATAAAGTTACGCTATACTATTTTATTCATGGCGAATCCAGAAAACCCATACTCAACACGTTTTATTCTTAACCCGGTCTACTGGCCACTATGGCTTGGATTCGGGTTCATTCGGCTATGTACGTACTTACCATTTCCTGTCATCACAAAAATAGCCACGGTAATAAGTTATATTGGATTGGTGCTAATGTCCGAACGGCGACGCATCACCCGTACCAATATTCGACTGTGCTTCCCGCATTATTCAAAATCCGATGTTCGGCGTTTGATGCGTCGAAATTTTCATTCCAGCACGATGGCCATTTTTGAATCTGCACTCAGTTGGTGGGGCAGTAATGATTTTTTCAAAAAATATTCTCAGATTGAAGGCATCGAGCATGTCGAGGCCGCATTGAAAAAAGGCAAGGGTGTATTATTACTTGGCGCACATTATACGACGCTTGAGATTGGTGGTCGGGTAACCATGCAGTTTTTCGAGCAGGTAATCCCGACGTATAAACCCGCCCGCAATAAACTGTTTAATGCCATGATGGTAAATTCACGCACGCGTATACACGGTGACCTTTTGACGAGTCATAACTTACGTGAACTCCTGAAAGGTTTGAAACGAAATAAAATACTCTGGTATGCCCCCGATCAGGATTTAGGCCGACCAGGTTCGGTGTTCGCACCGTTTATGGGGATACCAACAGCGACTTTGACCGCAACTGCTCGCATCGCAAAATCTTCAGGCGCAGCCATATTACCCTGGTATTGTGAGCGTTTGGCAAATCATAAAGGCTATAAAATTATAATTGGAAAAGCATTCGAAAAATTTCCATCTGGGAACGATATTGCGGACGCAACCACCATTAATCAGTCTATCGAACGTTTTGTAAACCGCGTACCTGAACAGTATTTTTGGGGACACCGCCGCTTTAAAACACGTCCACCGGGTGAAGCACAAGTCTACGCACACCGGCACGATAATCTTTTACGTCGATATAGACGAATACTTATATTGTTATCTTTTCCAATTATGGCTTATACCCTCTGGTTAGCTTATCGAAATCAAGATAGCCGCTATTTAAAGCAACGCTATGGATTTTATCCAGCAAAAAATCACGCTACCGACCTCTGGTTTCACGCCGCATCAGTGGGTGAGGTAAACGCCGTATTACCCCTTATCCTTGATGCTCACAGGAAACACCCGAATATAAAAATAATACTAACCACCTTTACGCCTACGGGTGGTGCCATCGCGCGAAAAAACTTACCCGCTGGAGTTCAGCATTATTACCTGCCCCTCGATTTTGAATTTTCAGTTAAACGGCTATTAAATTTTCTGCAACCTAAATGTTGTATTATCATGGAAACGGAATTATGGCCATACCTTCATCAGTACTGCTTCAATCGGGGTATTCCTGTCATAATCATTAATGGTCGAATATCCAGTAAAACTTATAGAACTCGTGGCTGGATTCGCAGTTTAACCTGGAGATCAATAGAGTTTACGTATAAGATTTTTGCGCGCACCGAGCGGGATAGAAAACGTTTTACGGAAATGGGGGCGGCAGAAGAAAAAGTCACCCTTATTGGAAATATTAAGTTCGCCATCCCAGAAAACAGATCACTACAACCTGTTAACCTTATTAAACCCTATATACTTATCGCATCAAGCCATGCTGGCGAAGAGCGCTTATTCGCACAGCTGTGGAAAAAAATGAATATCCAGTCTCACTTGCTCGTTATTGTGCCGAGACATCCTCATCGAAGTAAAAAAATTATAAAAGAGATAAAATCGGTCGGCCTCAAAATAGCGGTACGTAGCCAGCAACACGCAGCAGAGACTAAAACTGACATTTACCTGGCGGATACGTTTGGGGAATTAAACGAATTTATTGCAGGCTCCGACTTTGTTTTTATGGGGGGGACACTGGTTGACATTGGCGGACACAACATTCTTGAAGTTGGAATGCAGCGTAAGGCGGTAATATTTGGCCCACATATGGATAATTTTTCGGACGAGCGAAAACTTTATCTCGATAATAACGCGGCCATAGAAATTCAGAACGAAATCGAACTTGAAGCGACGATTCGTGATTTACTTCAAAATCCAGATAAAGCCGCATCGATTGGAGAGTCGGCCTATTCTATCACTAAAACACAACAACATATTATGAAGGATTATCAGCAGGTCATTGAGGACGTGTGCTTGCCATTGGTTCATTAAAAACGTTCTATTTTTTATCGCTGTCGTTTGTTACAAGTACTTGAAACGGCGTATTTTATATTTATTCCGTATTAGAATAACCTTTCAGCAAAAGCTTCCAGCAGTCCTCATTGAAATTAAACGTTTGGGACTGATTGCGTAATTTCATTAATGAACGCCGTAAACGTTTTAAGTTGGATTTTTTCCAGCTTGTATCTATTGATGAATCAGGCATCAATCGACCCTTATCGAAATCAATTAAATAAAACGTCTGTTGTTCTGTAATAAGTATGTTATGTGCATTGAGATCAGCATGATAAACGCGTGCATTATGAAAGCGGCGAACAAGTTCGCCAACACCCTGCCACATCGACGGCGACAGGATTTGTTCATTTAGCCAGCCAGATAAGGGTCGACTTTGTGGAATTTTCCCTACCAATAAATCTGCCCGATAAAATATTCCACTTCTTACAACATGAGCCGCTAGCGGTTGAGGTACGGGCAAACCTTGTTGCCATAAATCGGATAACAACCGCCATTCGCACCAGGCACGAGTTCTATTCAGGCCTTGCCACAGGTATTTGTCATCCAATATGTTCGCCATCCAGCCACCTCGCTGATAATGACGTAACACCATCGATCGCTCATCTGAGTCGATAAACCAGGCCTGTCCGCGACCAGCTGAAACGGCCTCGACCTTCGCGCTGTTCTGCCAGTAACCATAATTAAACCACGGGGGAGCAATATCGTTTAGATTATCGCTATCAAACAGTATATGATGATGATGTTCATTCAAGCTTGATGGATTCATGAATAATTCGTTACCCTTTCAATCGGCACCCGATACTCTGTGCATTCTACGCCTTTCTGCGGTCGGCGACATATCCCATGTTCTGCCTGTTGTCAGAACACTACAGGAAAACTGGCCTGACACCCAATTGTATTGGATCATTGGCAAAATGGAATACGAATTGGTCAAAGACATTGAAGGGATTGAGTTTCTGGTCTTCGATAAAAGTCAGGGACTATCCAGCTACCTTCAACTGCGCAAAAAACTTAAATCATTACGCTTTTCAGCCCTTTTGCATATGCAGATGTCATTGCGTGCCAGTATGATTGCACTCATGGTTGATGCGCCGATCAAACTGGGCTTCGATCGTCAACGCGCTAAGGATCTACAATGGTTGTTTACCAATCACAAAATCACATATCAATCACAGCAACATGTAATCGACAGTTTTTTCGGCTTTAGCCAGGCCCTTGGTGTCGATGAAAAAATCTACCGCTGGAATATCCCGATTCCAGATTCTGCCAATGAATTCGCTCTGCAACACTTGCAGGAAAACAAACCCGTTCTGGTGATTAGTCCCTGCTCGAGTATGAGCTATCGAAACTGGAATGCAGAAGGATATGCCAACGTCGCCCGGTATGCTATCGAAAAATATTCGATGCAAGTCGTGATAACCGGCGGCCCCAGCACGATAGAACAACAGTATGCACAGGCCATTACTCAATTATGCAATGCCCCGTTAGTTAACCTGGTCGGCCGCACCACATTAAAACAATTGCTCGCCATCTTTAAACATACCGATGTGGTTATTGCGCCCGACTCAGGACCTGCACATTTAGCTACTGCAGTCGGCACACCGGTAATCGGCCTGTACGCGACAACCAACCCGGATCGAGCCAGACCTTATATGAGCGCAGAATATGTGGTAGATTGTTATGCGCAGGCAATACAGAAAATCTATCATAAACCGGTTGCTGATGTACCGTTTGGATTACGCGCACGGGAAATGGGCAGCATGGATTTGATTAGTACTGAAAAAGTAAAATCCATGTTAGACAAGCTGATGTTAAATCAAAACAAATAATAGCATTATTACTACAACAACAAAATGATACTCCGGACCGAAAAACGAACCTGGCTTAGTCGACGAGCGAAAACGAAACTTGCCCGTTTATCTGTCGATGATATTGAAAGTATTCTCATCATTAAGCATGCCGCCTATGGCGATTTACTCTGTACACGCCCCTTTTTAGTCACCCTGCGCCAATCTTTTCCGAAAGCAAAATTAACTTTATCAACAATAGAGCATTATCAACGGGGAACGCCGGATGATCTCGTCGATCGGGTGCATGTTCTTCCTTCAAAAAATATAAGTTTTTTGAATCGTTTACGTGCTATGCGCGAATTAGGTCATCATACTTTACTGTTTGATTTAACCGAAAGTACACCTTCTTTTTTGTTAAGCCTGTTAACCTCCGCTGACTTTAAGATTGGCTACCAACATCGTTCTGTTCATAAGTGGATCTATGATGTTGCGATTTTACGAGCAGAGTATCGATTTGAAGCTGAGACCTTTTTAGAACAATTGCATGTGCTGGGCTTACAATACGACTGGCCACCAGATTATCAAATGCCTGTTACGGCCATGAGCCGTCCAAGACCCTATGTAATTTACTTTCCGACCGCTTCGGCGTTAAATAAAAGTTGGCCACTTGAGCTCTTTGCTCAATTAATCGAGCAAACGGCTCAACAATACCCGCAATATGATCACATCATACTCAGTGGTCTGGCAGACTGGGAAATCGAGATTGCGGATAAGATTTCAAGTCAGCTGCAAGCATCTCAAAACGTTATCAAGCTAGCCGCTGGAAACGAAGATGCTAACCTGATTAAAGGTGCAATTGCTCTGGTAGCAAATGATACCGGAATTCGTCATCTTGCCATCGCGACACAAACACCCACGGTTGGGATATTTTTTTATGCAACGCCATTTGGATACTGGCCCCGATTTGGCGGACATCAAGTCGTCTTTACGCCAGATGGCCGTACCCCCTCCGTCAATAACGTTAAGCGGGCATTGTGCTGTATCCTGGATTTAGAATAGCCTTGTCTGAATACCTTAAAAAGAATAAACTAGCCAATATTTTTCAGGAATCATAACAACATGAGCTATCATCTACGCAAGTCGATACTTGTAACTGGGGGTGCCGGTTTCCTCGGCTCTCGCCTCTGTGAACTTTTGCTGGAGCAGGATCATGATGTAATCTGTCTTGACAATTTTTTTACGGGCACGCGCAGTAACATTATTCATCTGATGGACAATCCTCATTTTGAGTTGATGCGACATGACGTCACATTTCCAGTCTATATCGAAGTTAACGAGATCTATAATCTAGCTTGCCCTGCCTCGCCGATCCATTACCAGCTCGATCCTGTACAGACAACTAAAACCAGCGTCCACGGTGCCATTAACATGCTCGGGTTAGCCAAACGCACCCGCGCCAAAATCCTTCAGGCGTCGACCAGTGAAGTCTATGGTGATCCAAAGGTTCATCCGCAGACAGAAGATTATTGGGGACACGTAAATCCTATCGGTGTTCGTTCCTGCTATGACGAAGGAAAACGTTGCGCTGAAACGCTATTTTTTGATTATTGGCGACAACACCAGCTCCGTATTAAGGTCGCCCGTATTTTTAATACTTATGGGCCACGTATGCATCCGAATGATGGCCGAGTCGTATCCAATTTTATTATTCAGGCACTAAAAGGTGAAGACATCACTATCTATGGCGATGGCTCACAAAGCCGGTCGTTCTGTTATATCGACGAACTGGTCGATGGATTCATTCGTTTCATGAATACAGACGACAAGGTTACTGGCCCGATAAATCTGGGTAATCCAGTAGAATTCACTATAAAAGAACTGGCTGAAAAAGTAGTAGCAATGATCGGAAGTAAATCGAAGCTTGTCTATAAGCCGCTCCCACATGATGACCCAACACAACGTCAACCAGACATTACCGAAGCAAAAGCTAAACTTGGTTGGGAGCCCGTTATCACTCTTGAAGAAGGCTTGAAAAAAACCATTCCTTATTTTGATAATTTTTTAAAAAATGGAAGTCCTTAACTCTTTTCTAAGTATGATACTTCAAGGTTAATTTTTTTATTACTAATAAATAATCACGGGTGAATCTAACTTGTTAATAATCGAGCTATACCTGTGACCAGGGCTGATAATATTTTGCTATCCGTTGTTATTCCTGTGTACAACGAAATGGATGTACTGAAAGAATTTCAGCAACGTCTGATTAGCGTCATAAATAATTTACCCATGTCCTGCGAAATTATCTATGTCAATGATGGCAGCAATGATAACACTCTGGATATGCTCCAGCAGTTACATGAATCCAATGATCAAGTTGCTATTGTTGACTTAAGTCGGAATTTCGGCAAAGAGATTGCATTAAGCGCTGGCCTGCATCATGCACAGGGGGATGGTGTCATTGTCATCGATGCCGACCTGCAGGATCCCCCCGAACTGATTCCTGAACTCATTTGCGAATGGCAAAATGGATATGATGTCGTATACGCCAAACGCAACCGTCGTACCGGCGAATCTGCTTTTAAAAAGGTCACGGCCCACTTATTTTATCGTATCATGCGACGTTTCGGTTCGGTTAAGCTACCAGAAGATACTGGCGATTTTCGAATATTAAGTCGCCGTGCAGTCGATGCCCTGAATAGCCTGGGCGAACAACATCGCTTTATGAAGGGGTTATTTACCTGGATAGGATTTTCTCAAAAAGCTGTTTTCTATGATCGTGACCCACGTCATGCGGGTGAATCTAAGTGGAACTATTGGCGCCTGTTGAACCTGGCAGTCGAAGGCATCACATCCTTCACGACGGCACCCCTTAAGTTTGCCAGTTTGTTTGGCTTCATCACCGCTTTTGGTGCATTCGCATATGGAATATTTATGCTGATAAGAACACTACTCTATAGTAATCCTGTCGCAGGTTATCCTTCACTCATCGTAGTTGTCCTGTTCCTGGGTGGAACACAACTGATGGCGATTGGCATCCTCGGTGAATATATTGGCCGTATTTTTACGGAAACAAAACGTCGTCCACTTTATTTCCTCAATAATTATTTACCGCCTCGTCAGAAAAATAAAACCGAAAATAAAATTAAAAAATAATCCGAAGAAATGTTTAAACAATTTATTTTCTTTGCCAGCATAGGAATTATAGGAACACTCGGCCACTATCTAACCCTGGTTTCCCTGGTTGAATTGCTGGCACTTGCCCCAGTTTACGCAACCACACTGGGGTTTATCGTCGGCGCGCTTATTAACTATACTCTCAATTACCACTACACCTTTCGCAGCAACAAACGTCACCGCGACGCATTAAGCAAATTTATGCTGATTGCGCTGATTGGTGCTTTATTTAATTACGCTATCATGTATATAGGCACCGGCTACAGTCACTTTCATTATATAATAATCCAGCTATTTGCTACGGCTGTAGTTCTGCTATGGAATTTCCTCATGAGCAAATTATGGGCTTTTTCCCAAAACTAGAGGTTATTACCTGGAAGAAATATGCCATTTTCGATACCACATTATATAGAACAGATACGAGAAACTAAATCAAGATCCAGTTTGATTACTCTTGTTCTTATTTTACTAACCGGATTTATATTACGATACTACTTGCTGGATCTGGGCCAGGCTTATCACTACCTGGCAATTAATGATGAAATTTCTGCCTATGAATTTGCTATGCGTTTTCTTTCTGGTGATAGTGTTACCTACTATCTTGGCCAACCGGATTTTGCTGGCGGCAAAGCACCCGGCCCTTACTTTACATTATTCTGGGTCGCATTATATGAGCTAGGTGGGCAATCGATACAGGGTGCATTGTTTGGTATTTTGCTATTGAATTCTGCTGTTATTATCCTGGTTTACAGGTTAGCTCTATGCTTTCTAAATAATCACTATGCTTTATTAACGGCCCTGTTATTCGCAACGGCTCCCTGGACTATTTATTACGCCGTCGGATTGTGGAACCCGATGCCGCTAGCCATACTTGGTGCATTATTGTTCCTCAGTTTGTGGAAAACCGTCATCACCGATCATTCCAGATCTATTTTCTGGGTCTGGATCGTTCTCGCCTTAATTCCACAGTTCCATATGATCGGTTTATTTTACGTGCCTGCCGTTATTCTAGTATTGTACGCGCTACCTTCGAGATTAAACAGATTCTGGTTTATAGCTGGCATATTCGCCGCTATAGGTCTTTACTTACCCTATTTAATAGGCGATGGTCTAAATAACTGGCAGAATACTCGAGCTATCCTCGCAGGGCAGGGAAATGGTGGCTTTTCTTTTAGTGTTTTAAAGATATTAACTGCCCCAGTTGCGGTATTAACAAACCTCCCATCGCGTTGGGCTGGGCCCGAATTTTCTTCCTATATTATTTACGGTGATCGTTATTTTGGATCTTATATAGTCTTAATTATTTTAAACCTGTTATCCCTTCTATTTGCATTTTATATTGTCTATGCATTTCTAGCTGGTTTTCTGCGTCTGTTAAGGGTACATAAATTTTCCTTAAAACAGTCCTTTAAAAAAGACAAAAGCACCGTTTTTATAGGCTTGATGGTGTTCATTCCTTTAGCATCGTTTTTATTTACCGGACATAATTATGCAACCCGCTATACTATAATTATATTTCCCTTATTGTTTATCCTTTTTGCTGTTCGTTTACGCGCATTAAACCTGAAGATTGCAAGCAAGATTATTAACGTTAGTATAATCCTTACGGTTACTGTTAATATTTTTCTAAGCATCACATTTTTTAATCACACCGCAGAACAAATAGAAGCGAAACAACAATTCATGCCGAGTTTCAAAATACTTCAGGAGATAAATTTAGCCCTGGAGAAAAAAATCGACGGCATCCCCATGATCACCCTGGCAGAAACATCCTCATCTTTAACTGAACTCGATAGAACATTACTTGCTTCATTGCCATCGTATATCAATATTCGGCAACAATATTTAAAAGGTGATAATAAAAAACAAAACCTTATACCATTAGAGCTTTCTCGTGAAATGGGCGAAAAATCTAAGGTTCTACAACAACATATTGTGTATCGAGATTATGGAATTATTTTGTCGTACAAGTAACGTTAATATTCGGCTTTGGAGAAAAGCTCACTTAAAATATTTTTTAGATTTTCATAATGCTGTTCTTCAGAAAATCGACCATCGGCATCAACTTTACCTGCATTGGCTAAACGCATTCGATAATCTTTGTCCGCAATGAGCAACAAAAGCTTGTCAGCTAAATCAGCAGCATCGTCTGGCTTAAATAATAAACCGGTCTCACCGTGCTCAATAATTTCGGGCACCCCTCCACAGTCAGTGCCCACAACGCAGGTTCCAGCACGCATCGCTTCAGGAAGAACCAGTCCAAATGTTTCACACCGGGTGGCAAGTACTACCGCATCAAAACAATGCATAATACTAACCGGGTTATTATGAAAACCCAAATAGCGGATTTTTTCTTCTAGATTATTTTCTTTAATCTTTTCCTGTAACTGGCCAAAATATTTTTCATCCATCACATGTCCGATAATGGCGACTTGAGCATCGTGCCCTTTTTTAAC
Source organism: Gammaproteobacteria bacterium (assembly GCA_003233255.1). Lineage (GTDB taxonomy): Bacteria > Pseudomonadota > Gammaproteobacteria > UBA6429 > Thiohalophilaceae > SZUA-24. Next base: position 17,564 of record QILH01000083.1, read on the forward strand.
TAAGCGCGTAACCGCTTCGATAAGAAGATGCTGGCCCTTTATTTCTTCAATTCGACCAAATATTGCTATTTTTGTAGAATCCAGGTCCAGGCCATTATCACGCAAATAATGTGTACACTCCGTTATATCCGTAGGCGGTTTGGGTACCCCATAATAGAGTAAATGGATACGGTCTTTGGGGATGGGTAAATACTTAACGGCATCATCATACAATGCTCTGGTTATTACCACATAGGCATCAACGTTCCTATATAAAAATTTATGGTATATATCATGTTTGTATCGAGTTAATGTCATTTGCCGGGTATAAATTATTTTACCGCGTCGAGCAAAAACCCTGGCTAATACGCATAAAAATAAATCCTTACCATGATGTACATGGATAATGTCGATATGATTGGTTCGGATATATTTTGCCAGTTTCAATGCCGCAATGACTGGAAAATGGTGCGTCATAACACTCAAGCTGTCATGATATAAATCTTGCTCCGAAAAGCATTTTCCCAGGAAGCTGTCTTTTTTTACAATTATTTTAGCCGGGTTTGCATGGCTCGCAAGATATTTGGCCACCTTGACCATATACAATTCCAGACCACCGTATCCTGATGATAAGCATATTTCTAGTATTTTCATATCAGTACATTTATTTTAAAGCCATTTGAAAAACATCATACTACCAAGTTCAAATGTATCTACCTATATATTATTTCATCATCGACTGTCTAT
>QILH01000147.1 GCA_003233255.1 Gammaproteobacteria bacterium
AGCCATCTTCGTTAAAAGATTTAATATTATCAGGGTCGGTGAGTCTATTTTTTATGATATAACGACTTAACATACCTCGCGCCTTCTTGGCGAATATCCCTATCATCTTATATTCGCCATTCTTAAGTTCCTTAAACTCAGGTGTGATTATTTCCGCATTTAATTCTTTGGGTTTAACCGACTTAAAATATTCATTCGAGGCAAGATTGATTAGATATTTAGACCGGGAATTTTTAATCTGCGCATTTAGTCCCTCGGTAATAGTAGACCCCCAAAATTCATATAGATTATTTCCTCGATCGGTCTTAAGTTTTGTCCCCATTTCCAGTCGATAGGCTTTCATTAAGTCTAATGGGCGTAATAAGCCGTACAATCCGGATAAGATTCGAAAATGTTTTTGTGCAAACTTAAAGTCACTGCTATTAAATGATTCAGCATCGAGTCCGGTATAGACATCTCCTTTGAATGCAAGCACAGCCTGTTTTGAATTCTTTTCCGTAAATCGTTTTGTCCAGGCTTCGTAGCGGTCAAAATTTAATTCAGCAATCTTGCTACTAACCTTCATAAGTTCTGATATATCGAGTGAAGAAAAACGTCGGAGACGATTTATTAGTTCCTGGGAATCTTTAAGATAGTCCGGTAAGGTAAAAATTTTGGTCTTCGCAGGGGTGTCGAGATCCAGTGTTTTTGCTGGAGAAACAACAATTAACATATCAATAGGCCTGTATATGGTGAAAGTAGATAGTAGCAGAAGCCCTATATTTTGGTAAACCATCAGTATTTTCCCGGTATTTTATAGGGATAATAAGTCTGTAAAGCTGTATACTATTTGCCATCTTTCAGTGTGTACCTGACTATGCCGAATCTAGAATTTGATCATAAATTAATTAATAAGTATGACCTTGCTGGTCCACGATATACTTCGTATCCCACCGCTATTCAGTTTAGTGAAGACTTTTCTATTGAAGATTATAAACATCAGGCTGCGTTGAGTAATCAATTTCGGAGTAATGAATCTCAGAACAACGAAATGGGGCGCAGTTTATCGCTATATTTTCACCTGCCATTTTGTGACACAATTTGCTTTTATTGTGCCTGTAACAAGATAGTTACCAAAAACCGAAAACGTGCCCAACCTTATCTAGATCGACTGTACACAGAAATTAAAATGCAATCGCAATTATTTGATGGTGCACGAAAAGTAAATCAATTGCACTGGGGAGGTGGCACTCCTACCTTTATTAGTCATAATCAAATGCGCGAACTAATGCAATTTACCAGGGATCATTTTAACCTTCATGATGATGATTCTGGTGAATATTCAATTGAAATAGATCCGCGTGAGGCAGATACTAAAACAATTAGCTTACTCCGAGAACTGGGTTTTAACAGAATTAGCCTTGGTGTACAGGACGTTAATCCATTAGTACAAAAAGCAGTAAATCGTATTCAATCTGTTGAGCAAACGTCTGAAGTTATCAATGCTGCCTGTGATAGTGGTTTTCATTCAACGAGTATTGATTTAATTTATGGGTTACCACTGCAAACAGAAGCAACTTTTACTCAGACATTAGAAACAGTTTTAAAATTAAACCCGGATCGGATTTCTGTTTTTAATTATGCTCATCTACCCGAAATGTTCAAAACACAAAATCAGATAAAGACGGATGATTTACCATCTGCCATGGTAAAGCTGAATATTCTTGAGAACAGTATTAATACCCTAACCAGCGCAGGTTATATTTATATAGGCATGGATCACTTTGCAAAACCTGATGATGAACTGGCTAAAGCTCAGCGCGAGCATAATTTGTATCGGAATTTTCAGGGATATTCGACCCATGCGGGCTGTGATTTGATTGGTATGGGCGTAACGTCTATCGGCATGATTAATGATAGTTACAGTCAAAACTTACGGGCTATGGATGACTACACATCCAGTCTGGATAATAATAATCTCGCGGTCTTTCGTGGCGTTATCCTCAATGAGGATGATAAGTTACGCCGGTATGTAATCACTGAACTTATTTGTAATTTTAAACTGGATCTAAAAAAAGTTGAAAATAAATACAACATCGTGTTTGCAGACTATTTTCCAGAGGCATTATCTGAGTTAAGCCGAATGCAGGATGATGGGCTGGTTGAAATTAGTGATAATGCTATTAACGTTACCGCAAAAGGGAGTTTGTTTATTAGAAACATCTGTATGGTATTTGATGTGTACCTAAAACATCACAATGCCCGATATTCAAAAGTTTTATGATTTAAGTTATTATCAAGATGAAATGTTTAATATATCGGTGTTCAAAAAAACAGGAAATGTATCTTTATATTCCTTTTCTGGAAGATGAACAGAAGGCAATAGGTATGTTGCCGGATCAACTTGGTAAATTAACGGGCGAGCTTGAAAAAGTGATGGAGCTTGAGATTGGCCCAGAGCGTAAACTTGCCAGGGTGAACAGTGCGGATGTCGTCAATGGCCTGACAACAAAAGGTTTTTTCCTGCAATTGCCGCCAGCGGATATACTGGCGAATGATATTAGTGTTTTAGATGACCATTCGGATACTTTTTAACAACCGTCTATTAGATTTTTCTTCGCCTGCTCAAATGGATTTAATTGCTTAATTCTCGCACAAAGTGCACAATGCGCGCTGAAATTTTTCTGTCAGCAATCAATTTGCTGAGTCTTTAAATCTTGATTGGGAATACGTTAAATGAAACTTATTTTGTTAGGCGCACCAGGAGCGGGCAAAGGTACGGTCGCTAAACTATTAACTAAAATGGACGGTTCCGTCCAAATTTCAACCGGCGATATATTACGTGCTGCGGTTGCGGCTGGAACGGAGTTAGGCAAACAAGCACAGGCCGCAATGAAAGCGGGCGACCTGGTATCGGATGACTTAATTATGGGCATTATGGGCGAGCGCTTAAAAGAAGATGATTGTAAAAACGGTTACTTGCTAGATGGATTTCCACGTACTATTCCGCAGGCAGAAGCTTTAAAAGTGCTGCTTGCCGATATGGGTGAAAAACTCGATGCCGTCGTTAGTATTGAAGTTCCACGTGATGTTATCCTGGATCGCTTAACGACTCGCCGTACCTGTGAAGGTTGTGGAGAAATTTATAATGTGAAATCTAATCCACCGAAAGAAGAAGGTAAATGCGATAAATGCGGTGGCAATGTCGTGCAACGCGAAGATGAAACAGAAGAAGCGATAAGCAATCGTCTTGAAGTTTATAATGAGATGACGGCACCGCTAGCCGGATTTTATGAGAAAGAAGGCTCGCTACTGGCTGTTGAAGCCACCTCTAGTGACGTGGTAATTGATGCAATCAAAAAGAAATTAGCTATTTAATTGCTGTAGGTATAACTTGTTTAAAAAAACCGAAGGTATAGCATATGCCTTCGGTTTTTTTCGTAACGTATATTTGGTTAACAGGAGTATAAAAAATATCGAGTAAAGTACAGAACTTAATTATGGATCTTTATACGATATGATTTTTTATTTAACAGGAAATAATAAAGACTTTTTACCCATGGCAACAAAAGAATCAGAACCTTTCTGGATTGCAAAAACGCTCGCAGAACTTAATTCTACGGAGTGGGAATCACTTTGTGATGGGTGTGGACATTGTTGTCTTGTAAAGTTGGCGGACGAAGATACGGATAAGGTTTACACAACGAATGTGGCCTGTAGATTGTTAGATATGGAGTCCTGCACCTGTCAGGATTATAATCATCGCGCACAAAATGTATCAGCCTGCTTATTGTTATCTATTGATAAACCCGAGTTATTTAAATTTTTGCCAACTACCTGTGCTTATCGTTGTTTATATGAAAAAAGACCATTACCTGAATGGCATCATTTAATCTCCAGGGACAGGCAAACTGTCCATGAAAATGGCCTGTCAATTCGTGACTTTGCTGTTTCAGAAGAATATATTCACCCACAACAACTCGAAGATCATATTATTTCAGAAATTTTGTTAAAATAGTTGTTCACTAAAGCCATACGAATCGGCAAGCAATTGAGAGACACCCTCATATTCCTCTTTGTTCGCTGCTTTTAATGTGGGCGAAGCAAAGCGTTTGCGCAAATTTTTTGTTGCTGCCTGCCCTTGTTTGCTTAGTAGCGCTTTGCGGATTTTAATCACATCCTGGTGGTTAAATCTTTTACCAACGGTTATGGCTTGACCTGGAACCGGGCTAGATGAAAATAAAACTTTGCTATTTTTACTTTTCGGATCAACTTTTTTGTATATTTTTTCTGGTAAGATCGCTGCATCACATTTTCCTGTCATCATGGCGTTATAAATGTTACGCCAGCCTTTTACAGGAACCAGGATGGGGAGTCGCATTGGATTTTTAAATTGATTATACAGGCGTAACGTTCCCTGATTAGGGGGGGGATGGCCACAAACGCGTTTCCCCACCAGGTTATCTACTTTGGAAATTTCTTTGTTATCTCGATAAGCAACAAATTTAAAAATAAATCCTCCCGGAATCTTGACGACAGGAGTGTGATTGATTTTGCTAATACGCCAGCTTACAAAATGTGGGCCATCAAAGACCATGTCATATTTGTCTTTGCGCATATCAGCAGAATAGGTTAGCCAGTTCCCTGGGTGGTGATATTCAATATTTTTACCCAGTACTTTGCTGAGATAGGATGCGATGGGACCATAGGTATGTTTGCCTTTCTCGATATTTTCTCTTGGCGGTGCGGTGAAGATGAATGTTTCTTTAGCAATAGTTTCTATAGTTGGAAGTGAGAATAAAAGTAAACTTGATAATATTTGAAGTGATCTTGCGATTCTATGCACATTCATAGATACCTCCCTAAATTTATATTTTAGTTTTATTATTTTGTCAGCTAAGTATTAATCATTCCGCCTTTATTTCCATATAAATTTTAAGATTAAAGATTACTTTTTACAATTGTTTACATAATCGATGGATAAACACCCAAATTTACCCCGATGGTGCAAATACAGTCGGTACATTTCACTGAAAACTGAATTATTTTGCACAGAGGACGTTGTTTTTAGGTCTCATGAAATGATTTTTATCAAGATCTCACGTCGAAAGCTGTTTGTTTAAATCACGAAAGTTAAATAACCGGGCTGTTTTTCTCATAAGTCTGAAGTTTTTTCGTTTACCGGTTGCCTGCTACAAATTTAAACTTGCTCGGGCTATCGCCAGCTTATCCTCACGGCAGGGGCTGGCTTGATCAACCGCTGGGTTGGCAGGAACGAAAGACAAAATGGCGTTATTAACTCAATTGACCGATGGTGGTTGATATTGCCGAGGTCAGGGTATCGAGATCATCACGGTTGATCACATAAGGTGGCATCAGGTAGACCAGGTTACCGAACGGCCGCAGCCAAACCCCCGCGTTGACGAACCGTTCTGTGATCGAGCGCATTTCAACAGTTTGATTTAACTCCACCACTCCAATGGCACCCAGCACGCGGACATCGGTAACTTGTGGTAGATCCATGCATTCCGCCAGACCTTCACGCAGCCCGGTTTCGATGGCCTCGATATTGGCTTGCCAGTTTGATTTCTGTAACAGCGTAATGCTGGCCAGGGCGGCCGAGCAGGCCAGAGGATTGCCCATGAACGTGGGCCCATGCATAAACACACCAGGCTCTGAACGGCTTATGCTATTGCTGATGTCTCTTGTGCTCAGGGTGGCAGCCAGGCTTAGATAGCCTCCGGTCAGGGCCTTGCCAATGCACATAATGTCGGGTGAGACATCGGCGTGTTCACAGGCAAACAAACGACCGGTACGGCCAAATCCAGTGGCGATCTCATCGAATATTAACAGGATATTATGCTGGTCACATAGCTGCCTTACTTTATACAGGTAGTCGGCGGAGTAAAACCACATACCGCCAGCACCCTGCACAATGGGTTCAAGAATGACGGCCGCCAGCGTATCCTGATTCTCATGCAAGGCGGTCGCAATGGGTGCGATATCTTGTTCGTTGCAGGCTTGGCCAAATCGGCAATTTGGTCTCTCAACAAAATGCTGCTGGTTGAGTACCGTAGAAAATAGCTTGTGCATGCCGGTCACCGGATCACAGATCGACATCGCGCCCAGCGTATCGCCATGGTAGCCACCGCGCAGGCTAAGGAACTGCGTTCGTTGTGGTTCCTTGTTTGCCTGCCAGTATTGCAAGGCCATTTTTATTGCGACTTCAATCGCCACCGAGCCGGAATCTGAATAGAATAGTGTTTGTAAGGGAGCAGGTGTCAAGTCGATCAATTTCCTGCCAAGTTCAACGGCTGCAGGATGGGTCAGGCCACCAAACATCAGATGCGAAACCTGATCGATTTGCCTTGTTAGCGCCTGATTCATGACGGGATGGTTATAGCCATGGATAGCGCTCCACCAGGAGGCCATGCCATCGATAAGTTCACGACCATCGGCCAGTTTTAGTCGCACACCGTGTGCCGAGACGACAGGATAGACTGGATTTGGTGTCTCCATGGAGCTGTAAGGATGCCAAAGATGAGCCCGGTCAAATTCTAATAATGCTTCAATATCCATTATTCTATCTCAGTTAAAATGTTCAGTTTGTGCCATAGAAAATTGGTTTGTGGTCTTTTTCTAATGTTATCTGTAGCCTGTTCTCACAATATTTAGTGTGGAATAAACCTGAGTTCAAGCCGCCATGAAGTGTAAATTGAATTTTGACGAAGCCTTGAAGGCGGTATCTCATGAACTCATTATACCTTCAGGTCGGTCTGTGGCGTAAATTAGTGTCGTTTACAGCGGATTTACCGCAAATATCACGATTTTCGAGCCCAATCTCAACAGATTTCATGAATGTCGTGCACATTTGTCGTCGCTTTGGGCTATAATGCGCCGCCGTCGTTTTCGACGGATCCTGGCGTTCTGGGGAAATTCAGTGCCGACATTATAGTCGTGGTCTTTGACCGCATATTTGACCTCTTATTGGCGCGTATACGCTGATGGGAATAACCGTTTAACGATTAGATAATAGAGTACAACATGGCTGATTTAACGAAGTATAGAAACATAGGTATTTTCGCTCACGTGGATGCCGGTAAAACCACGACTACGGAACGTATTTTAAAACTCACGGGTAAGATTCATAAAACCGGTGAAGTGCACGATGGCGAAGCCACCACCGACTTCATGGAACAGGAAGCCGAGCGAGGCATTACCATCCAGTCAGCCGCGACCTCGTGTGTCTGGAAAGATCATCGTATGAACATCATCGATACACCGGGACACGTGGATTTTACCATCGAGGTGTATCGTTCACTGAAAGTACTTGATGGCGGTGTTGGTGTATTTTGTGGTTCAGGCGGGGTAGAACCTCAGTCTGAAACCAACTGGCGGTACGCCAATGAATCCGAAGTGGCTCGAGTCATTTTTGTGAATAAAATGGATCGCATGGGCGCCGATTTCTATCGTGTGGTTGAACAGATTGAAAAAGTTCTGGGTGCGAACCCGTTGGTGATGGTATTACCTATCGGTATTGAAGACGACTTTATCGGTGCGGTTGATCTGTTAACGCGTAAAGCCCATGTTTGGGATGATTCCGGTCAACCAGAAAACTTTTCGATTGAAGAGCCACCCGCCGATATGGCCGACAAGATTGAAGAATGGCGCGAAAAATTAATTGAAACTGCCGTTGAACAGGACGACGATTTAATGGAAGCCTATCTGGAAGGTGAAGAGCCTTCTATCGAGGATCTCAAACGTTGTATTCGCAAAGGTACAATTGCACTGGACTTCTTTCCGACCTATTGTGGTTCGGCGTTCAAGAATAAAGGTATCCAGCCGGTGCTGGACGCGGTGGTTGATTACCTGCCAAATCCCATGGAAGTAAAACCTCAACCAGAAACCGATGAAGAAGGTAACGAGACGGGCGAATTTGCAATTGTAGATGCCGATCGGCCGTTGCGTGCCCTGGCGTTCAAGATCATGGATGACCGCTTTGGTGCCTTAACCTTTATCCGTGTTTATTCCGGTAAACTTGAAAAGGGCAGCACAGTATTAAATACCTTCACTGGCAAAACCGAGCGGATTGGTCGTATTGTGGAAATGCATGCCGATGAACGTATCGAACTAGATGGCGCGCAAGCGGGCGACATCGTGGCCGTTATCGGCATGAAGAATGTTCAAACAGGTCACACCCTTTGTGATCCGAATAACCCGGCTACGCTGGAACCGATGGTGTTTCCTGATCCGGTTATCTCGATTGCGGTATCTCCGAAAGATAAAGGTGCGGCTGAAAAAATGGGTATCGCGATCGGTAAGATGGTGAAAGAAGATCCATCTTTCCGCGTTGAAACCGATGAAGACAGTGGCGAGACCATTCTGAAAGGCATGGGCGAACTGCATCTAGATATCAAGATCGATATCATGAAACGTACCCACGGTGTGGAAGTTGAAGTGGGTGCGCCTCAGGTGGCCTATCGCGAAACAATTACCAAGAAAATTGATGATACTTATACCCATAAGAAACAATCCGGTGGTGCCGGTCAATTCGCTAAAATCGATTATATCGTAGAGCCGGGTGAGCCAGGTTCGGGTTTTGAATTTGAATCGAAAGTAACGGGTGGTAACGTACCCCGTGAATTCTGGCCAGCGGTTGAAAAAGGTTTTGTTAAGAGCATGCAAAAAGGCGTGTTAGCCGGCTTCCCATGCTTAGATTTCAAAGTGACCTTATACGATGGTAACTATCATCCAGTCGATTCATCGGCGGTTGCCTATGAACTTGCTGCGGCGGCTGCCTATCGTCAATCTATGCCAAAGGCTGGTGCACAACTAATGGAACCGATCATGAAAGTGGATGTGTTTACCCCGGAAGATCATGTGGGTGATGTGATTGGTGACCTTAACCGCCGTCGAGGCATGATCCAGGGACAGGAAGCCAGTTCTACGGGGGTGCGCATCAAGTCCGAATGCCCATTGGCGGAAATGTTTGGTTATATTGGTGACTTACGTACCATGACCTCAGGTCGAGGTCAGTTCTCAATGGAATTCTCACATTATGCGCCTTGCCCTAAAAATGTAGCGGCAGATGTGATTAAGGAAGTAAAAGAACGTGAAGAAAAGAAAAAATAAATTCTTTCTTTACTTAATTTAAGAAGGGCCGGGAAACTGGCCTTTTTTTTCGATAAAAAATATCATATTTATTTTGACAGAGTAAAATGACGGTCTTTTTTCCAGACAAATGAAATACTGTTTATACTAACTTTATGCCGAATTTTAATCTCCTTTATCAAGACGAGACCCTGCTGGTATTAAATAAACCTGCTGAGCTATTATCGGTGCCGGGTCGCGGTGCAGAACGATTTGACAGCCTGCAAACTCGTGTACAAGCGGCGTATCCAGACGCTCTTATTGTGCATAGACTGGATATGTCCACCTCCGGCATCATGGTAATGGCTCGGAGTAAGGAGGCGCAACGAAATTTGAATAAGGCCTTTGCAACACGTGACGTATTCAAAAAGTACATTGCGATGGTTGATGGGGTAGTTGAAAATACTTACGGTGTTGTTGATTTACCGCTCATCACCGATTGGCCAAATCGGCCATTGCAAAAAGTAGATTTCCTGGTTGGCAAAGCGTCACTCACGTTTTATTCTGTTCTAAACCGAGATAATGAAAAAAACATTACTCGACTTGAACTGCGACCACAGACAGGGCGCTCACATCAATTAAGAGTGCATATGATGGCCTTCGGGCATACCATATTAGGCGATAATCTCTATGCAAATAATGACGTTTTACAAAAAGCACCACGTTTGCAACTTCATGCTGAGGCGATCAGCTTCGAACATCCAGGAACGGGGAAAGTTGTTCGATTTACCTGTGCGGTACCCTTTTAAAAAGCAGATAACAAGACAATCCTTAAGCGCTACTATACAATTAACCTGGTTAACCATTTTTCTATATAGGTTTATTAATTGCCCATGAATTTCGATGTTGTTGATGCTGTTATTTCGCCTTCTGGTCATATGGAGATATTATCTCAGTCAGAAGTCAGTCGTTTGCTCGATTCCAGCCAGGGTGGATTATATAATTTATTTAGGAACTGTTCACTTGCCGTTTTAAATAGCGGCAGTAATCTTGACGACGGTAAAGAGCTGCTTGAACGCTATAGTTCTTTTGAAATCAAGGTGGTTCAACAAGAACGTGGAATTAAGCTGGATTTAAAAGGTGCGCCAGTCAGCGCATTTGTTAATGGCAGGATGATTCGTGGTATTAGCGAGCATTTATTTTCAGTATTACGTGATGTTATTTATGTAAACGACAAGATTAAACACAATCCGGGTTTTAAACTGGACTCATCAGAAGATATTACCAATGCTATTTTTCAGATATTACGCAACGCTAATATATTTACTCCAGGTATCGATCCCCGATTAGTTGTTTGTTGGGGAGGGCACTCCATTTCTCGTGAAGAATACGATTATACTAAAGTGGTAGGCTATCAAATGGGTCTACGTGGAATGGATATCTGTACCGGCTGTGGGCCTGGGGCGATGAAGGGGCCAATGAAGGGAGCCACTATTGGGCATGCGAAACAACGTATCCGTGATGGTCAGTACCTGGGGATTACCGAGCCGGGTATTATTGCTGCCGAGTCGCCCAACCCGATTGTGAATGATCTTGTTATTATGCCCGACATCGAAAAACGTCTGGAAGCTTTTGTGCGAACGGGTGATGGCGTGGTGGTTTTTCCAGGTGGTGCAGGAACGGCTGAAGAAATATTATATCTACTAGGAATTCTATTACATCCTGATAATGCTGAGATTCCTTTTCCATTGATCCTGACGGGGCCGGCAAGTGCGCAAGAGTATTTTGATGAAATTGATAAATTTATTGGAATTACACTCGGTGAAGCAGTTAAAAAACGTTATACCATTATCATTGATGACCCTGAAGCAACCGCGCAGATGATGCTTGACGGTGTTCAGAAGGTTCGTCAATTCAGGAAGAATAATAATGACGCCTATTATTTTAACTGGTTATTAAATATCGATTCTGAATTTCAACAAACTTTTGATCCGACGCATGAAAATATGGCTGCACTGGAATTAAATCTGGATCAGGACAAACATCTTCTGGCGGCTAATCTGCGGCGCATGTTTTCAGGTGTGGTTGCTGGAAATGTCAAAGCAGAAGGCATACAGGCCATCGAAACCTATGGTAATTTTGAGATTCGCGGCGATTCGCGAATTATGGAACCAATGGACTCTTTACTGGCCTCATTTGTTTCCTCTCAGCGAATGAAGTTACCGGGAACTGAATACAAACCTTGTTATCAAATTATTAAATAGTCTAACTGCCTTCAGAATATAATTTCGGAGAGAGCCATGAAAAAATTAAAAAATGAGGTAGAATTGACCAAGCAAGCGATACTTGCGGGGATTAAGTATGCTGAAGAACGTGGCGCGGTTGAATTTGAGACACATGATCAACAGAGTGAAAAAATACTCTATGTGTATCGATTGTTAGTCCATGACAAAAAAATACAGCCATTGCCTGAAGATCAGGTATCACAGAAAACCATGCGCCATAAATTAGCGATATGGCATTCAAAGTCCTTAGCCAAAGATCATCCACTATTAAAATAATAAATACCTTAGGCCTTTCATTCAGACATCCTCAATATTATTTTATTTTTTAATTAATCCCCTGCGTAATGCCTCCATGGTGGCCTCGGCGCGATTATTAATATTAAGTTTGTTGTAGATGCTTTTTAAGTGGGTGGCCACAGTATTTAGAGAGATATTTAATTCTGATGCGACCTCTGATCGTTTCAGACCTTTTGCGATTAATTTAAGAATCTCATTTTCCCTGTTCGATAATGGAGCATCGTTATTAAAATTCGGTTGCTGATGAAAATAACCTAGCATCTGGTAGGTGATGGCAGGTGCAACGGTTGGTTGCCCGCTGAGCGTGTCTAACAGGTCTTTAATAATCTGGTCTTCTTCTTTATCTTTTAATAAGTAACCCTTGGCACCGGCTTTTAAGGCCAGAAAAATCTCTTTGTCATCTTCCGTATTTGATGCCGCGATGTAGGTGGTTTCTGGTGAGACTGAACGCAATGATTTTATGTAGTCAGGAATATCACCATCAATTAGATCGAGGTCGATAATCGCAAGATCAGGTTTGAGCTCTTCAATATACTTGCGGGCAACTTTAGGTGAATCGAGATGGTGCAGGTCAACGGACGGATACTGGGCAGCTATTATCGGTGTTAACAGGTTTTCTTCACTGCGTTCTAAAATAATTATGCCGTGCAAACTTATGTACTTCCTGAGTTATTGATTGTTAAATATATATTTAACAAAACGTAATATTGTTATCGACATATTGTGTTTATATATTGAGTTGTATTTTATGGTTACCGGTTAAGTATACCGGTATGAAGGCTTCCCACTCTCACCTGATCGGGGGATTTCGATTCTAACACATTAACGTATAATAATACCTTAATATAAATATGCTTATAGAATGTGATTTCCTGTTGGATCCAGACTGGTTAATTATTATACACTGATTATATCAGATGGATTTTTGCTTGCCGCTATTGTGATAGTCGACTGGTCTATTGCCTCCTGTTTGTCTCGTAAATCGGCTAAAATCGGTTTTTCGAGATATAGAGAAGTAAAACAGGAACTTAACACCATGCTTGATTCTTTAGATTCACCTTTTATACATGCAGCGAATTCAGAAAATTTTAAGGCACTCGTCTTAGATAATTCTAATCTGGGGCCGGTGCTGGTCAATTTCTGGTCCAAAAAGGCCGGCCCCTGTCTACGCCAATACCCTGTTCTCGATAAGATTATCCATGAGTACGCTGGGCGCTTACTGTTGATCAATGTGGATACGAAAACGGAGTTTATCTATACCAAAGAGTATGGTATTGCCAGTGTTCCAACCTTAAAACTGTTTCGTAACAGTGAGGTTATTGAAACGCTGCACGGTTATCAGTCGGAGCATGATCTGGTGAAAATGCTGGATCAGCATGTGGTACGGGACTCGGATCAATTACTGGCCAGTGCAATCCACCAGTATAGCCAGGGTAATCAGGCAAAAGCCTATGAAATGATGGCCGATGCGATTGTAGAGGATCCTGAAAACCCACGCTTGCCGTTAGCGATGTGCAAGTTACTACGGTATGAACGTCGCTATACTGAGGCGGTGAAATTGCTCAAATCCTTGCCGGATGATATTCGTGAAAACAGCGATGTTCAATTACTTTTTGAAATGGTTCAGTTTCAGGCTGAGCGAAATGACGAACAAACCAGCGAGCAATTAGTTGAACTAATGAAAATAAATGACGCTGATCTTGAATTGAAAAAACAGTTAATAATTCAATTAGTAATTGAAGAGCATTATGAACACGCCTTGTTGCAATTAGTTGCGATGATGGAAATGGATCAGAGTTATGATGATAACTATGCGCAATCGGCGATGCTAAGAATATTCACTTTACTGGGCGGTAGCCATTCATTAATCTCACAATTTCGATCGAATTTACGTCGTTACACACATTAGTGAGCAGCTTACCGGTATTATACTCTTTTCGGCGTTGTCCCTATGCGATACGAGCCAGAATGGCGATTCGTTATGCTGATATTAAGGTTGAGCTACGAGAGGTTTTACTTACGGATAAACCTCAATCTATGCTCGATGTCTCCCCCAAAGGAACCGTACCGGTGTTGATATTAGCGGATGGCCTTGTGTTAGATGAAAGCCTTGAAATTATGTCCTGGACAGTGCAAAAAAATGATTCTGATCCCTGGCGAGTGAAAGACAATAACGATATTACAAGTTTGCTGCTGGCGCAAAACGATGGCCCATTTAAGCAGCATCTTGATCATTATAAATATGCAGATCGGTTTCCGAATTATTCCAGAAAAACGTATCGTGAACAAGGCGAGGATTTTTTACTTCGGTTAGAAAAGCAATTAACCCATGGAAAATATTTATCAGGCGCACATCTTGGCCAGCTTGATATCGCGATCTTCCCCTTTATTCGCCAGTTTGCATTTGTGGACAAAGACTGGTTTGATCAATCGCCATATAAAATGCTACAGCGATGGTTGGCTGAGATGTTATCTTCAAGGTTGTTTCTTAGTGTGATGACCAAATGCCAACGATGGCAAAAAAACTCGAAATTATATATTTTATAGTATTGGTTATTGTGTAGATGATTTATTCTAATCTCCCTGATTTAGTAGAATTAATCTGGTATTATCCGGAAAAAATAATTATTCAATATATTTAAAAGGGAGTTGCAAATGGATTTTTACTCTATAAGTCAGTGGATTTACCCATTACTCGATCTCATTGTCATGATCTTGTGTTTTAGTTTGCTTCGCAATACTGGAGGTATTCTGTTGGGTGCTGGGTTTTTAACGTTATTCATTTCATCGCTTAGCTGGCCGGTAACTGAGATACTGGTAAGGAGGCTTAGCGAATCCGAGACGGATTTTTTTTACGATTTAAATAATTATATTGCATTCGGTGCTTATTTTGTTGCTGCGGTGCTGTTTATGTTTGGGGTGGTTATATTATCGGCCACGCTGCGAACGGATAATTCAGTAGGTCAGCCCTTGGTGCAAACAAGTAACGGTGACCCTTACCAGACGCCCGCATCGCATATAGAAATATCCGATGTTAGTAATGTAAACGGTTTCGGTAACATTCTATTGTATCTTATCCCCTATCTGGCAGGCATTGGTGTGATGGTTGTTGGATTCATTATAATGCTGGATTCATATAATTTAGACGTCGCGATCTTTATTATATTGTTGGCGGCGTTGCTGATTGTAGCAGGGTCAATATATTTATTAGTGATTATTTATCGGTTATGGACATTTATTATTGCTGAGTCGAACCGTCTTGGTCTGAGCCCTGCCATTCGCACGCCAGCTCGCGCCGTTGGATTTTTATTTATTCCATTGTTTAATTTTTACTGGATATTTTTGGTTTTTGGAAAAATGGCGGTTAATATTAATGCCATAGCCCGCCACCGCGGAGCAACTCTGCTAATGCCAGAAGGCTTAGGTAACACAATGCCAATATTGATTGTATTAACAATAATACCTTATCTGGGTTCTCTAATCTCATTGATATTGGGTGTGGTGTTAGTACCCATATTTATCTCACAGGCCATGCGTATGAGTACGTCATTGAGCCAGTTTAGCCAAACGGAGACGACTTAATTTCAACGCCCCTGATGTTTCCAGGCATACCAGAAGCCGAGCAGTGCGATAATGATCCAGATAATCACCCAGAAAAGCTCTGGAACCATTGTGATTGAGGCCAGGATTGCGCCATCTCCCGAAGCTTGACCGTCCAATAAATAGGTCGGTGACTGTAATGCGCTTTGCATTACATAAATGCCTATGAACTGAGTCAGCGTGGTAATCCAGGCACCCAACGAAAATCTGGCCAGGGTAAATAAAAGTCCACCCATAATCACCAGAATTAAAATCGAAGTGAGATCTCGGGCCCACAGGATGGTGCTAATTCCAATCATGATGGTTAGCAACCATGCAATGATGTTTGCACGTCGACCGAGTGATTTGGCTGAAAGATATATTAATAAGCCCCAGGCGACTGCACCCGCATAACCAGCAAAAGAAATTAATAAACGCCAGCCACCCTGGTAATAACAAAGGCCGGAGCCATCAGGACGCAGTTCGATCGAGATTACGCGACCACCGGTTAATATCGCGGCGAGGCCATGACTGATTTCGTGAAAATATACTTCAAGCCATTTGAAGGGGACATGTAGAACAGGAATATAGGAGAGGCCATATGCCGTTAAAAAAAGAATAATAAACATTTGTTTACTGGTGACGAAGTTTCGCATAGGTTCCCCATGGGCGTGCTTATGTTTATTTATTAAAGGTGAGAGTTTATAACAAAGCCACTACAGTTGCATCATTCCCAACGAAACATGACCGCACCTGCGAACAGGAAAATGATGCTTTGGATTACTAATATAGTGATATGGTATGAGACATCTGCCAGCTTGGCACCATCGATCATGATCAAGCGTGCGGCCGTTGTGACATGGGTGAGGGGGAATATTTCAGCCAGTTGTTGTACGACAGGATTAGTGCCTTCCAGAGAAAACCAGACTCCGGATAGGAACATCATTGGCCAGCTCAGCAAGTTTAATAAACCGCCAGCAGTCTCTTCACTGGTAATACGTGCGGCAACCAACAGGCCCAGGCTTATCATATTGATCGCACCCAGAGAAAATATAAAAAACAAACTTAAATGTGAACCGTACATTGCATAGCCAATAAAATAATTTGTTGTATAGAAAATAAAGATTGTGATGAGTATGATCAATATCAATCGAGAGATGGCCTGTGCCGATAAATATTCCAGGGCGGTGACGGGAGTAGCCTTTAATCTTTTTAACATACCATTTTTTCGGTAGCGAACAATAACATAACCAACCCCAAACAGAGCACTAAACATAATATTCATCGACAGGATGCCGGGTATAACCCAGTCAACATAACGAATTTCTTTTCCGCTTACGGTTTGTTTCTTAAATTTTAACGTTGTGCTGGAAAGTAACAATTTCTCAAGGAAGTAGCCATCGGCCGAGTCACTGTTTATCCAGTAACGAAGATTTTTACTGTCGATCAGCATTCCAAGTTGGTGCCGCTGCACCTTGGTAATTGCGTCATCAATATTATTGACATTAATAAAATCTGTGTAGCGAGTAGCAAGAAATTTCGTTAACGATTCAGTTGTTTCATTCTGAGTAATTATTCCCACTTTGTATTTCGTTGTGAATTCACCTGAGAATGCAAAGGAAAAGCCCGCTACGATTAAAATGGGCATGATAATATTCCAGCTCAAGGAGGAACGATCGCGGATAAATTCTTTATTGCGGGTGTGAATAAGGGTTAGTAATCGTTTTAGAGATATCATCAATTTAATTCGTTTAGGTGCGCAATTCTTTTCCGGTTAGCTCCAGAAAAAGGTCGTCTAAATTACGCGAACGGATATTTAAATTCGCTAAAGATACATTGCTCTCAATGAGTTTGCGTATCGTTAAATTCACATCATTGGTAGTGATTTCAACTTTATTATTATGTTCTGTTAGTTCGAAGGAAAGTGCATTTGTTGCAGTTAAATCAGCTTTGGGTAACTGGATAATGACATCATTAAAATGGGCTGCTAAAAGGTTTTCCGGACTATCATGGGCGATGATTTTTCCGTGATCCATGATGGCAATCTCATCACACAGGGTATAGGCCTCATCCATATAATGTGTCGTCAGGATTACAGTCTTTCCCGCGGCTTTAATGGTTTCGATTAAATTCCAAAAGTTACGCCTGGCTTGTGGATCCAGTCCGGTGGTCGGCTCATCTAAAAACAGGATATCAGGATCATTAACTAAGGCGATCGCCAGTAGTAGCCGTTGGCGCTGTCCACCAGAAAGCTTGCGATTATCCTGGTCTAAATAATCCTGTAAATTACACTGTTGGATGAGTTCATCTATATTTGCATTCTTGGTGTACAAATCTGAAAACATATTTAGTGTTTCGATTACGGATATATAATCCTGTAACGCGGTCGACTGAAACATAATGCCCGCTTCAGTCTGAAATCGATTGCCAACCGGCTGACCTTTATAAAGGATCGTGCCAGAATCAGCATCCTTGATCCCTTCGAGAATTTCGATGGTGGTGGTTTTCCCTGCACCGTTCGGACCGAGTAAACCCAGGCAACGTCCGGCATTGAGACTAAAACTCACATCATCCACCGCCTTTACCGATGGGTAGTGCTTAATCAGATTCTGGATTTCGAGTAGTGCGGGCATGACGGGCATTTATTCGTATAAGTAGAACCAAGCCTAACAGCAATGGTACC
>QILH01000126.1 GCA_003233255.1 Gammaproteobacteria bacterium
CGCGCATATAACCGACGGTATAGATATGCACCATCCAGGAAACAAAGGTCACAATCACCATCATTGTCGCCGTAAGCTTGTCGACCAAAAAGCCAACTTCAAATTTTATGCCTTCAGTGACCAACCATGTATAGACGGATGCATTATAGGTTGCAGCACCGTCTAACACATGAAATTTAAAAACAACCAGGGACAACAGACAAGAAATACCGACACCAATATTCGTTACCCAATGCGCACCCGAACGGCCAATAAATTTTCCAAACAAACCCGCAATGATCGCACCGATCAAAGGCGACAAAACTATCCAGAGATATACGTTTGGCATATTTTCAAACACTGGCCCGTTACCCCTTCATCTCGTTAATGTCTTCGACATTAATCGTACGTTTATTGCGAAATAACACCACAAGTATCGCCAGACCTATTGCTGCCTCGGCAGCAGCGACCGTTAAAATAAAGAATACGAACACCTGTCCAGCTAAATCATCCATAAAATAGGAAAAGGCAATAAAATTAATATTGACGGATAACAGCATTAATTCGATCGACATCAATAAAATAATCAGGTTTTTTCGATTCAGAAAAATGCCCGCCACGCTGATGCTAAACATAATCGCAGCTAGAATTAAAACCTGTGTTAAGGTAATCATAATCAGGCCCCCTACTTCTTCTCTTCCGAATCCATCTTCACAACACGAACACGGTCATCGCGTTTTACCGCAACTTGTTCATCTGGATTCTGATATTTTCTATTACTTCGGCGGCGGAAGGTCAGCGCAATGGCTGCAACCATAGCTACCAATAAGATCACCGCAGCAATTTCAAACGGATAGACATAAACTGTATATAACACTTCACCTAATTGTTCGGTATTACTAAAATCGGCTGGTTTTGGAGCAGGTGGGTAGAGGCTGCGCATTTTAGTTTGAACATCGCTAGCCTGCATGTTGTACAATAAATACGTCAGCATACCTCCAAATAAACCTGCTATACCAATACCAACGGGCAAATAACTAATAAATCCCTCTTTTAAGCGTGCGGTATTGACGTCCAGCATCATCACCACGAACAGGAATAACACCATTACCGCACCAACGTAAACCAGCACTAAAACGATGGCCAGAAATTCTGCTTCCATTATCAACCAGACAGCCGAAGTCGAAACAAAGGTTAACACCAGGAATAATGCCGAACGCACAGGGTTGCGCACAGTGATAACCATTAAGGCGCTCAACACCATCATCGTCGCAAATGCGTAAAATAAAATTTGCACACCTGTCATTGTTATTATTCTACCTTTTCGTTTTTGATCTTAAATAATTATAAAATCTATTGTTATCTATATGCTGAATCTTCAGCGCGCGCTGCGGCAATATCTTTTTCATACTTATCGCCGACCGCGAGTAATTTTTCTTTTGTCATATACAGGTCGCCCGCTACTTCACCGTGATATTCATATATACCGGTTTCGACAATAGAATCAACCGGACATGACTCTTCACAAAACCCACAAAATATACATTTGGTTAAATCAATATCATAACGTGTGGTACGACGTGTACCGTCTTCCCGTTGCTCAGATTCAATAGTAATTGCCAAAGCAGGACAAACCACTTCACATAATTTACAGGCGATACACCGTTCTTCGCCATTAGGATATCGACGCAAAGCATGCAAACCACGAAAACGGGGCGATATCGGGGCCTTCTCGTCAGGGTAATGCAAGGTGAATTTTTTACCAAAGAAAAATTTTCCAGTAATCGACAAACCTTTCATTAATTCAAGCAGGAATAAGCTTTTTAAAAACCCTTTGAAGCCCTCACTCTTGTTAGAACTAACATTGTGATTCATATTAGAACTCATATCGTAGCCCCCCACCAGGGTGAAAGTTGCCCCAATACCATAAAGCCGACCACCAGAATCCACACGATTGTGATCGGTATGAATACTTTCCAGCCAAGACGCATAATTTGATCATAGCGGTAACGCGGGAAGGTGGCACGAAACCAGAGAAACATAAACACGAAGAAAAATATTTTGGCAAAGAACCAGTGCATGCCATTATCCAGAATGTATCCCAGGATTGGTATCGCCATGGTCGATTGTGACAGCAAACCATCAAACGGTGATAACCACCCCCCCATGAACATGATTGATGCCAGTGCCGAGATTAAAAGTATATTTGCGTATTCCGCTACGAAGAATACCGAAAAGGCCATGCCGGAATATTCAACGTGAAAACCGGCTACGATTTCGGATTCACCTTCGGCAACATCAAATGGAGCCCGGTTGGTTTCTGCGACACCGGAAATAAAATAAACAAGAAACAACGGTAACAAGGGCAACCAGAACCAGTTTAACAAACCGTATTCACCTTGTTGAGCGGTGATAATCCCACCCAGGTTCAGACTGCCAGCGGCCAATAACACACCCACCAGGGCAAAGCCCATGGCAATTTCGTAAGCAACTATCTGTGCCGCTGATCGCATCGCGCCGAGTAAGGCGTATTTCGAATTAGAAGCCCAGCCGGCAATAATCACACCATACACGCCGATCGAAGTTACCGCTAAGACATAAAGCAATCCCGCATTAACATCCGCTAACACCAGTTGCGCATTAAAAGGAATAACGGCCCAGGCAGCAAATGCAGAGATAAGCATAATAACCGGAGCAACCAGGAACAGAATCTTATTGGCACCAGAAGGAATAATAATTTCTTTAAAGGCTAATTTGGCGACATCGGCAATCGGTTGTAATAAACCTTTCCAACCCACTATGTTAGGCCCAATCCGAACCTGCATTGCACCAATGACTCGGCGCTCTAACCAGGTGGTATACGCGACGGCTAAAAATAGAGGGATCATGATCGAAACAATCCCGGAGAGAGGCATCGCCCACATATACCAGTATTGAATTTGATCTATCAGCCAGTCCATACCCTTACCCCGCATCCACTTCGATGGGGCCATAACTGATGCCCAGTTCAACACTACCGGCAACACCGGTCGGGATAAAGGCACAATTATCGGGAACCGCATCTTCTATATATACAGGCAAGTTAACCCGATTGTTACTTTGCATAACGACCGCCATATGACTACTGTCCAGCCCCAGTTTTAAAGCCGTATTTTTGTTTATGGCAATCATTGCGCCAAGCGCATCATCGGTTTCCTGTAACGGTGCCGCACGTCGAACCAGGGAATCAATAGCATACAGGGGAAGATGACCGATACGGATTAATTCATTATTACTTGCATTTAATGTAACGGACGTTATTGCTCGGCGAGAATTAGTTTCGGCTCCCGCGGTCAAGGTATCTAATTCATCGCGAATATCTTCTGAAGCTAAATAATCAAACTCATTTAATTTCAGAAAATTGCCAATTACCCGCAGAACTTTCCAGCCTGGCCGCGTTTCACCTTCAGGTTTAATGCTGCCCTGAAAACTTTGCCATTTGCCTTCAACATTAACAAACGTTCCCGATGTCTCAGTGTAAGTCGCTATTGGTAAAAGTACATCGGCATATTCTCGCATGGTATCGGTTACAAAGGCCGTCATACAGACAACAAAGTCTGCACTATTCATAGCACTTAAGGCTTCATTTGGGTTCGCGCAATCGTATTCAGGCTCAACATTTAATAATACGAAAGCCTTCATATCATCGGTAATCATTTGCAGGGCATTTTTACCGGTAGCGTCCGATAATTCTTTTGCACCCGGGCCACGATGTGGAATTGCACCAGCCAACCACGCCCCCGCGCTATTGGCACCTGCGCTTAAATAGCCGATATGACTTTCAGATAATTCCGCAATTGCATTCGCGAGGCTTTGAATGGCACTCGAATCTGTATACGCCATAGCCTGCATGCCAATTAATACACAGGTTCTTTTAGATTTATTTAAATCTTCGGCAATCGCACGATGTGAATCGCTAATCTCAACAGCCGCGACACTGCTGCCTAATATTGCAGGAATGGCTTTGCCCGATAGTTTTGCCAGAGCATTCAGGATGCCGGCTAATTGAGTTGCAACATCATCAGGTCGTGTAACTGCTGACTGTGCTAATTCAAAATTAAAATCATAATCAATACTATTTACGGCACTGATGCGTGCTCCTTTATTCGCAGCCTTACGTAACCGATGCGCAATGATCGGCTGGTCTTTGCGAGTAAACGAACCAATTAACAAACCCGCATCGATATTTTCGATTTCAGCAATCGCCATATCAAGGCATGGGAACGCTGGCATCTTATCCTGATCTCTAAAATCGATTTGCTGTAACCGATGATCAATATTATTGCTACCCAGCCCACGTATAACTTTTTGTAATAAGTAAAATTCTTCCGTGGTACTGCTCGGTGAAGCCAGCGCGCCAATGTGATCTGCACCACTGGAATCTTTAACTCGGTTAAGACCCTCAACAACATAATTCAGTGCATTCTGCCAGTCGGTTGTCTTCCATTCCTTACCTTGTTTGATCATCGGCTGAGTTAAGCGATCACTACTGGTCAAACTGGTATAGCTAAAACGATCTCGATCCGATAACCATAATTCATTGATGGCTTCATTTTCTTTTGGCAAAACACGCATCACTTTATTACGCCGAGTTTCAATGTGAATATTTGAACCAACACAATCATGTGGAGCAATACTGTCGTGAATGATATTTTCCCAGGAACGACCAGAATAACGATAAGGTTTGGACGTTAGAGCGCCGACCGGACACAGGTCAATGACATTGCCCGACATTTCAGAACCCACCGCTCGCTCCATATAGGTACTGATCTCTGAATGTTCACCACGCCCAGGCATGCCCATTTCCATAATACCCGCTACTTCCTGACCAAAACGAACGCAGCGTGTGCAATGAATGCAACGCGTCATGTCAGTTGATATTAACGAACCCAGATTTTTATTTTTTACAACGCGTTTTTTCTCATGATAACGTGAGATATCCTGACCATAACCCATAGCAATGTCTTGCAGGTCACACTCACCACCTTGATCGCAAATCGGGCAATCCAGCGGATGATTAATTAGTAAAAATTCCATCACACTTTTTTGTGCTTCAATGGCTAACGGCGATTTGGTAAAAATTTTCATACCATCGGTAACGGGGGTCGCACAGGCTGGCAACGGTTTGGGTGCCTTCTCCACTTCGACCAGACACATACGACAATTCGCCGCCACGGAAAGCTTTTTATGATAACAAAAACGAGGAATGGTGATACCCGCATCATCTGCGGCTTCAATCACCATGGTGCCCGGCTCAACCTGAAGCACTACACCATTAATCTCTATATTTAATCGATCACTCATTAATCGTTACACCATACATTTGCCATGTTCGATGTGGTACTCGAATTCATGACCGTAATGTTTCAGAAAACTTTGCACCGGCATGGCCGCCGCATCGCCTAGCGCGCAGATAGTACGACCGCCGATTCGATTAGCCACATCATTTAATAATTCTATATCTTCAGGACGACCCTTTCCGTGTTCAATGCGATGCACCATGCGAGCTAACCAACCAGTACCTTCACGGCAAGGCGTACACTGCCCACAGGATTCTTCAAAATAAAAATGCGACAGACGCGCCAGTACACGTACCATGCAAGTCGTCTCATCCATCACGATAACCGAGCCTGCCCCTAACATACTGCCGGCTTTGGCAATCGAGTCATAATCCATATCCATGTCCATCGCAATTTCAGCAGGCAATATTGGCACAGAAGAACCACCGGGGATCACCGCCTTGAATTTATGTCCGTCACGAATACCACCGGCCATTTCTAATAAATCTTTAAACGGTGTGCCCATCGGTACTTCAAAGTTACCGGGTTTGTTCACGTGCCCGGATATGCAAAATATTTTTGTACCGCCGTTATTGGGTTTACCCTGCTCTAAAAACCACTGGCCGCCTTTTTCTAAAATAACCGGGACAGATGCCAGGCTTTCTGTATTATTAATCGTTGTAGGCTTGCCGTATAAACCAAATCCTGCTGGAAACGGCGGTTTAAAACGAGGCTGGCCTTTTTTACCTTCTAATGATTCAAGCAAGGCCGTTTCTTCACCGCAAATATACGCCCCCGCACCAAGATGGTTATACATATCAAAGTCGATCCCCGATCCTTTGATATTATTTCCTAATAACCCGGCTGCACGCGCTTCTTCGAGTGCCGCGTCACAACGTTCATAAGGTTCCCAAAATTCGCCGCGAATATAGTTATACCCAACGGTAGCACCAATCACGTAACCGGCGATGGCCATACCTTCGATTAACTGATGAGGGTTATAACGTAATATATCTCGATCTTTGCAGGTTCCGGGTTCACCTTCATCTGAATTACAAACAATATATTTTTGCCCCGGTGCCTGACGCGGCATAAAACTCCACTTCAACCCGGTTGGGAAACCGGCTCCACCGCGACCGCGTAAGGCCGAGGTTTTAAGTTGTTCGATAATGTCTTCGGGCGGCGTTTTTTCTTTTAATATTTTTTCCCACACCGAATAACCACCGACCTTGCGATAATTCTCCAGAGTCCAGGGCTGATCAAATTGCAATGTACGGAAACAAACCTGCTCGCTCATAACCTATCCATACTTTCAATTAGTTTGTCGATTTTTTCTTTGCTTAAATTTTCGTGGTAGTCATTGCCAATCTGCATCACCGGCGCATTGACACAGGCGCCCAGACATTCCACTTCTTTTAAGGTAAACATGCCGTCGCCGGTGGTTTCACCAAGTTTAATGCCTAATTTATTTTGCAAATGCTCAACTACATCGTCAGAGCCACATAACATGCAGGAAATATTGGTGCAGACACAAATCTTAACCTTACCAATGGGTTTGCGTTCATACATTGAATAAAAGGTCGCAACCTCTTGCACGGCAATCGGTGGCATGTCTAAATATTCCGCCACCGCCTCGATCAATTCATCTGTTAAATAACCGCTGTTTTGATCCTGCACAATTCTCAATGCCGCCATCACCGCAGACCGTTTTTGTTCGGCCGGATATTTTGACACCCAGTTATCGATATCGGCCTTCGATTCAACCGTAATTAAATCCAGCTTGGTCTGATCTTTATCTCGATGCGCAAACATTAGCGGTCGATCTCTCCAAATACCACGTCCATCGTACCGATGATCGCCACCACATCCGATAACATGTGCCCTTCGGTCATCTCATGCATCGCCGCTAAATGTGCAAAACCTGGTGCGCGAATTTTTAAGCGGTAGGGTTTATTCGCACCATCGGAAACTAAATAGATACCAAATTCACCTTTGGGATGTTCTATCGCCGCATAGGTCTCACCAGCGGGTAAGGTATAACCCTCAGTAAAGAGCTTAAAGTGATGAATCAAGGACTCCATGTCACCTTTCATTTCTTCGCGTTTTGGCGGTGCCAGCTTATGATCGTTTAACATCACCGAACCTGGATGTGTACGGAGCCAGTTAATACATTGTTTAATGATATTATTGGACTGGCGCATCTCTTCAATACGAACCAGGTAACGATCATAGCAATCACCTTCAACCCCAACCGGAATATCAAACTGCATTTTATCGTAAACTTCGTAGGGCTGTTTCTTGCGCAGATCCCATTCAACTCCTGAACCGCGTAACATTGGGCCGGTAAAGCCGAGTTGTTTTGCCCGTTCAGGAGTGACCACGCCAATACCGACGGTGCGTTGTTTCCAGATGCGGTTATCGGTTAACAAGGCTTCATAATCATCGACATAGGCTGGAAAGCGATTGGTAAAATCTTCGGTAAAATCGAGCAGAGTTCCAGAGCGAACGGCATTAAGTTTATCGGTTTCTTTTTTTGATTTATATTTCGTATATTTATACTGTGCCATCTTGTTAGGCAAATCGCGATAAACCCCACCTGGACGATAATAAGTCGCATGCATTCGCGCACCCGACACCGCTTCATACATATCCATTAAGTCTTCACGTTCGCGGAAGCAATATAAAAACGTCGTCATCGCACCTACATCTAAGGCATGCGTGCCTAACCACATAAGGTGATTCAATAAACGCGTAATTTCATCAAACATAACACGAATGTATTGCGCTCGAATCGGTACTTCAATTTCTAACATTTGTTCAATCGCCATGACATAGGCGTGCTCATTACACATCATCGAAACGTAGTCGAGGCGATCCATGTAACCGATGCTTTGGTTGTATGGCTTGCTCTCGGCTAATTTTTCGGTGCCACGATGCAACAGACCAATATGGGGATCGGCACGTTCAATGACTTCACCGTCCATTTCCAGGATCAAACGCAACACACCATGCGCAGCAGGATGTTGTGGGCCAAAGTTCAAGGTGTAATTACGAATTTCAGGCATTAGTATTGCCCCCTTCACTATCCTCGCTAACACGATCCACATAACGATGATCGTCACGAATTATGCGCGGCTGGTTGATACGAGGTTCGATACTGACCGGTTGATAAATCACGCGTTGTTGTTCTTCGTCATAACGCATTTCAACATGGCCGATAAGAGGGAAATCTTTTCTAAACGGATGGCCAACAAAACCATAGTCCGTCAGGATTCGACGTAAATCGGGATGCGCATCAAATATAATTCCAAACAGATCAAAGGTCTCACGCTCAAACCAGTCAACTGAAGACCAGATGCTGGTAACCGAATCAATGATCGG
The DNA here is from genome assembly GCA_003233255.1 of Gammaproteobacteria bacterium. Classification (GTDB taxonomy): domain Bacteria; phylum Pseudomonadota; class Gammaproteobacteria; order UBA6429; family Thiohalophilaceae; genus SZUA-24. Next base: position 8,679 of record QILH01000126.1, read on the forward strand.
AGGCTCGCCATCAAGAAAAACTTTTAAACGTAATCGATGGTTGTGCTCAACCGATAACAGGTGATATACGACAGCAAATCGTGGCCCCTCCCACTCGCCATCGCCATATTCTAAATAATCAACGCCACAAACATCCATGCATTCACTAAACAAAAAATCATCGTCATCACGTAATGCCTCGCAAACAGACAATACACAATCCTTATCGATGATCACGGTAAGTTGTGAATATTGGACATGGCAATCCGAAATGCGGTCACCAAAACGTTCCCGTACTCGTTCTGCTAATTTGTTATAGTAATCAGACATTCAGTTTCTTATTTTCTAAACACGCGCAATCGTGTTGGTGCGTTTAATTTTATTCTGTAACTGTAAAATTCCATATATCAGGGCTTCAGCCGTCGGTGGACAACCCGGCACATAGACATCAACCGGCACCACTCGATCACAGCCGCGCACCACCGAATAGGAATAATGGTAATAACCACCGCCATTAGCACAGGAACCCATCGAGATCACCCAGCGCGGCTCGGCCATCTGGTCATATACTTTGCGCAACGCTGGCGCCATTTTATTAACCAGAGTACCGGCTACGATCATCACGTCCGATTGACGGGGGCTGGGGCGAAAGATGATACCCAGCCGATCCAGATCATAACGTGCCGCACCGGCATGCATCATTTCGACCGCGCAACAGGCGAGACCAAACGTCATGGGCCACATTGATCCGGTTCGTGCCCAGTTAATCAGGGAGTCCATACTGGTGGTGGCATAGCCTTTAGGTAATACGCCTTCTATTCCCATTCTAATGCCCCTTTCTTCCACTCGTAGATAAATCCAACCACCAGGATGCTCAGGAAAATTATCATTGACCATAATCCAAAATAGCCGATCTTATCGAGCACGATTGCCCACGGAAACATAAAGGCAATCTCTAAATCAAATAAAATAAACAGAATAGCCACCAGATAATAGCGCACATCAAATTTCATGCGTGAATCTTCAAAGGCTTCAAAACCACATTCGTAGGGAGAATTTTTTTCGCTATCGGGTTTGCTGGGGCCAAGAACAAAACCGGTCATGATCATCATCGCGCCGACTACACCACCGACGATCAAAAATATTAATACTGGCAGGTAATTCTCTAGCATTTACGTCTCTCTCCTAATGGCCGCAACGTAAATCTCAGGCGCCGGTTTTTTATATGCGCTACGTTGGTGATTAGTCATTATTATTGTCTTCGCTTCACCCCAAACTGGCGGTCAGTCTAGGTTATAGTTTGATCAAGTGTCAAGTTTGTCACACTCTGTTTTTATTTTATAAATCAGCTAGTTGAATCACTTTTAGGGGTATAAAAAATTTCGCTATTGACTGCTTAAAATGCTATCAGTTTATTATTTACCTTATAAAAATCAAACTTTTACGCCCGACTTGTCAATCCCGCCTTAACGCAGGTTGCTGTTCAATATAGGATTTTTAGCTGAAAACTCGATACTATGCCGCATCGAAGTGCTCTATCATAAAATATATTATCCCGCTATTAAAAATATCAAGGAAGTGACTTATGCATATCATGATTAAAAATCTTGCTTTTATACTTTTAATGACCCTCGCCGCGCCATTATTTGCCCTGGAAGTGGAAGGCATTAAGCTCGAAAACGAAATTACTCAGCAGGCAACTCAGCAAACGCTCATTTTAAATGGGGCCGGAGTTCGTACAAAATTCATTTTCGATATCTATGTCGGTTCGTTATATTTACCTAAAAAATCGTCCGATGCGCAACAGATTATTAATGGCTCGGAAGCAAAACGTATCAGCATGAATTTTTTATATGACAAGATTGAAAGCAAGAAAATGACCGATGGCTGGTCCGATGCCTTTGCCGACGCCGTTGATGAGGCCACGCTTGCCAGGCTGAAAGATCGGATAAAACAATTTAACCGTTATTTCCCTGATATTGTAGAAGGTGATGTCGTCGTTCTTGATTTTATTCCAAACTCAGGTGTATCCGTTGTCATTAATAATAAAGTAAAAGGAATCGTTCCTGGCGCTGACTTTCAAAAAGCACTACTTGCCATTTATTTTGGCGATTCGCCACCGAATGCAGGATTAAAAGATGGGATGTTAGGGATAGTTGATTAATACGGCGAAACAATTTTCAAACTAGATAGCCGTTCCTGATTCCTCTGCATAAGAAGAAAATGAGATTGGCCGTCTCAACTGGCCTGCGTCAGACGCAAGTACCGCATAGAGCGGAATTATCTGGGACGCAACCTGTTACCCAACGCCATACCCCACAAAATTTGTCGATCATAAAAATATCTGCATACTCTTGATCTAGATCAGAATATTTTTTTAGAAAAGATTTATTCTCTCATCTGATATGGTATATGAGTTTCCTATGCTAACCAAAACATGGCCACTACCTGCATTTCTTATTCTTGTTCCTGACCGGGTGCATTCAATGGCGATTGCCACAATTATTAATCAGTTGTGTCGAGGACAGAGTATTTTTGCCCGTCTGGGTGAGCTAGAGAACAGGCTTATATGGTTAACGATTTCAGATACCAACACGTATCTGCGCTTCAAAATTAAACATGGGCAATTTAAATATCATCCATCCGCAACCAAACCCGATGTTCATATCAAAGCATCACATCATAACTTTATAAAACTACTAAAACAGCAGGAAGATCCCGATACCTTATTTTTTTCCAGGGAAATATGTATTGAAGGAAATACCGAAGATTGCCTGCAGTTAAAAAACCTGATCGATGCTTACGAATTTTCTGTTGAAAACCATCTAAATTCGGTATTTGGTAAATCAGTCACGTCCCGGTTGATGGATGCAGTTAATACTCTTCATTAATTACCCAATCCATACCTGCCTCACCATACCAATAACCGTTACTCCAATTTTCTCCACCAGAGTCCTCGATCACTGAATCGTTTATAGCCGCATCACGTCTTACCTGATCAAACATTCTGATTATTTCTTCTGAGTTGTTTTCCTGTGGAGATATGCGCAACACATCCACGTTCAAATTCTTTAACTCGTTAACATTATGAATTAAGTTGCAAACTTTCGCTGACTGCATCTGAATACCATTAATTGTAAACAAATTTTTATTATCCTGTGTCGACAATGGGAGGCCATCTGGATAATCTCTACATTTTAATTCGCAATGGTCTTTTGCCAGATTATGCGCGCGGGCAGTAAAACACCGAGCTGAATACGACAACGGTATTTTGCCATACACAAAAACTTCGGTTTGCAACCCTTCAGGCTTGTTGCCCTGCAATTCGGTCAAATTCTCTTTGCCTAATTCAAAGGGCATAACCCAACGTATCGCACCCTTTGCAAATAATAATTCCAGGGTAGATACATTATAGGTATTTATATGCGGCCCAGCGACAAAGGGGGCTATCGAAATTAATTTAAGTGCGGAAAGATCATTGGCTTCGACTATATAATTTTCGTTATCACATATTCGCCTCAAGCTTGATAATTCAGACTCTGCTTCTAATAAAGTCATGGTCGAGAGTACAACCTCTTTACCCGCAGTCGTTAATTCATCCGCAATCTCTAACCAGTCAGTTAATCGCAACTCACGCCGTTTTGAACAGACAACTTCACCGAGATATACAATATCAACCGGCCAGTTAGCCACGGCGGAATAAAACGCCCTGAGTTTAACGGTAGACCAAAAATATTGCACCGGACCAAGGGATAATTTCATTTTTATTCTAACGAATTCAAAAAAGGTTGGTAAATTTTATTCATGCTTTTTCCTGATGGCTAAAGAACCGTGTCCATCTTCATTAATCCTGCTTTCATGTTGTTTAACTATTGCCATTTTCTGTCTATCGCTCCAAGGGTATGGGATTGACCTTCTGATACTTTATTCAGCGTTGTCATCCAGCCCTCATTAACTTTATAGTGTTGAGGATGGTCATAGCATAAATCGATAGCGTGGCGCATCACGCGAGTTACCTGCGCAACATAGGCTGGACTGCGCTGCCGGCCCTCAATTTTAATCGCCGCGACACCGGCATCCATCAGTGCAGGTAATATATCCAGCGTATTTAAACTGGTGGGTTCTTCCATGGCATAAAAGGTTTTATCCAACACAGTAAATCGACCTTTACAAAGCGTTGGATACCCTGCGGCCTCGTTGTGCCGATACTGATCAATCAGGATATTATTCAGCCTGGATTGTCTGCCCTGAGAAGTCTCCAGCCATCGAACCGCTTTGGCCGGTGAACATACACCGCAGGTATTGGGAGACTCGGCCGTTACATAGGAAGACAAAGCACAACGCCCTTCAACCATGATACATAGGCTACCAAAACCAAATACTTCTACATCGATCGAACTTTTTTCTATTATCCGTCTGATTTGAGCTAAGGATAAAACTCTGGGCAAAACAACTTGCCTGATCCCAAATTCTTCAACACAAAAATCAATCGCATATCGATTCGTTGCCGAACCTTGTACCGACAAGTGCAATCGCAGGTCAGGAAAGTTGCGCGAGGCAAAACGTAACAAACCCAGATCAGCCAGTATAACGGCATCCAGACCTTGCTTTGCAGCCAGTTCAATTGCTGCAACCCATTTCGACCAGCTCTTGCCCTGTGGAAAAGTATTTAACGCCAACAGAATTTTTGTATTGCGCTGATGCCCATACTCTACAGCCTGTTTGATTTCATGTTCATCAAAATTCAATCCTGGAAAATTTCTCGCATTCGTCTCATTACGAAGCCCCAGATAAACGGCATCCGCACCATTGTCCACGGCCGCTTTTAAGGCTCGCAAGCTACCCGCAGGACACACCAACGATGGCCTGGCATTTAATATTGCCATACTCGTTCTCCACAACAGGCAAAACCTTGATGGCTGCCACGTGATTTAAATTCGCGTCCAATTCGATTGAGCACCGACCATTTTTTATTACACCATTCGGGCGTTAGCAGAATCGATGCGTTGGCTGTGCCGGTCAATCTGTGAAATACAATATTAGCCGGAGTATGTTCGATTAACTCTACTGCCGTGTTTATGTACTGATCAAAACTCATGGGTTGATATTCTCCGCGTCGCCACTGATTAGCCAGTTGCGTCCCCTTAATAACATGCAACGGGTGCAGCTTGAGCCCATCCACACCGGCATCGATTACGCGTTGTAAGGTAATTTTGTTATGGCTTAAGTCTTCCCCAGGCAGGCCCATAATCAAGTGCGTACAAACCGGGATACCTCTTTTACGTGCGGCTTTGACCGCGAGCAGATAATCTTCATAACTGTGCCCACGATTTACACTATCCAGTGTATTATTAAAGCTCGACTGCAACCCTAATTCTAACCAGACCTCGTAGCCATCATTAATATAACGTTCAAGCAGATCCATAACCGATGCAGGCACGCAATCCGGTCTCGTGCCGATCGAAATTCCAATGACATCTTTACAGGCCAGAGCATGATCGTATAACGCTTTTAATATTTCACTTTCCGCATAAGTATTGGTATAAGCCTGAAAATAGGCGATGTATTTTCTGGCGCCGGTTCTTTTCCTTATCACCACCTGGCCTGCAGCGATTTGTTCAGGTATGGGCGCAGGTTTTCTGCCGTTTGGGCTGAATGAATTATTATTACAAAAAGTACAGCCCCCGATCCCTTTGCTGCCATCTCGATTAGGACAGGTGAATGAGGCGTCGATAGCCAGCTTGTGCACGGCCTCGCCGTATTTAGCTTTCATCGCACCGCCAAAGGTATTGATACAATCCGTTAGGTTCACTAGCCGACCTTGTCTAGCTTGCGGCTGCGAAAAACCACGCCAAGAACGTCGGCTATTTCTTTACACGCATCAATGTCAACCCCTTCTAATCCATCAATCGCCGTCACGGTTATATTTTCAACCTGCGCACGAACTCGGTAGATAAAATCCAGCAGTGCTGGGTAGGCACCGTGTCCAGGAGGACGACAATGAGAAGAATAAACCGTTTCATTTTGTGCATTCAACGATATCGATAATGCATCAATAACCCCGGAAAATAACGGAGTAACATCTTCCTGCTTAACCCAGTTAATCAGACCGTCGGTATTGATCCGCACCCTGCCACCCTGATTCTTTATTTCGCCTGCAATTCCAAGTACATCAACTAACCGCAATGTGGATTCGCCAAGACCACAAAAAACTATCTGCTGATATTGGCTCGGATCACCTACCGCGTTAAGCACCTCGTTTATATCCGGCTCCTGAGTTAAACGTAAAGAATAGGATTGCACATCCCATTGCTTATTGAATTTTGGGCAAAACCGACAGCGTAAGGTACAACGGTTGGTTATATTTAAATAACAATTCCCATGCAAATCGTATGCAACGGTCTGGTTTTCACTAGATCGCTTTGTGTGTCGAATAGTTTCCATTAAATGTATGGCCTGCCACCTACAAAGTAAGTGTGAAAGGACTGTACAGGCATCGGCGATCAAGTTAATTGATGTGGATCAAAGCGGGGCTGGGAAGTTCCAGGTTCTATCAGGCTATAGTTTGAAACCTTTCTAAAACCTGAAATTATTGGCCTGTACCAAAGCGGGCGCCCCCTTTGCCGCTAAGCATGGGTGGCTGGCGTGGTGCTCTGGACGATGCACCCCTGGGTTATTATTTAGTTAAAATCAATTTATCCTGGCGAGTGATCCGCAACCGGTACGCATGGCCAGCATGTTCGATCCGGATCTCCTGCTGGCCGCGAAAAAGATCACGGCTGTCATATCTTCTTTCGGCAGTTTCAGTGGCTGGCGGAACAGTCATTTTCTCTTTCATGGCTCTATTTTCTTCTCTTACATGGGCTTCATCATCCCTGGACTGATGCAATTTCACTGATATCGTGTTTCCAGGTTGTAAGCCAGGCACCCTTCGTACTCTCAGCTTTCGGATCACGAACTCATCACATCACGGAATGCAAATAATATCAGCTGTCACCTGAATGTCAATAGGAATGAGAATGATTTACATTTACATTTACGCTTATTCCAGTCATAATTCCACCAAGCCAGCCAATCAACCCCCACGGGCCAATCCTAGCCAGCCAGTCAATCCGCTCCTGCTCCAGCACTATATATAGTGTATAGCGCTTTCGCATGGCGGTTTCATAGCACATTTGAAAACTAAATTGAGGAAGTTACAAAGTGAAAAAACATAACAGTTTATTTCGTAACGCTTTCGTCATCTCGACGCTAGGCCTGGCCATACCCGCTGGGGCTGCCGATAATGATGGAGCAAGCACGGATTCGGATGCCAAAATACTGGACAAGGTAATGGTCATCGGCAATCCGGCCAATATTGACGACATGCCAGGATCCGCCCAGGTCATCACCCGGACGGAAATCCGCCAACAAAGTTACGACGACGTGAGCCAGGTACTGCGCAAGGTGCCGGGGGTCAACGTGCGGAGCGAATTCGGTTTCGGACTATTCCCCAGTATCAGTCTGAGAGGCGTGGACACCACTCGTAGCGCCAAAGTCACCATCATGGAGGACGGCGTACTGATGGCACCGGCACCTTATTCTGCACCCGCCGCCTACTATTCGCCTACCGTGGGACGTATGAGTGGTCTGGAGGTATTGAAGGGATCGAGCCAGATCAAGTACGGCCCGCATATTACTGGCGGGGTAATCAATTATCTATCGACACCGATTCCACTCAAGGAGACCCTCTATCTCAAATCCCTGATGGGCAGCTTTGGTGAACTGCGCACCCAGGCTTATCTCGGCAATACCATTGATACCGATGCCGGTAAGTTTGGATTTCTATTTGAAGGTTATCGCCGTCAGAACGACGGATTTAAAACCATCGATGAAACCCCTGATTTCCGTGACGGAAATGATACGGGCTTTTCAAAAACGGATGGCATGATCAAGCTTTCCTGGGAGCCGGATAGCAAGATCTATCAGCGTCTGGAGTTCAAATACGGCCGCAATGAGCTGGATGCTAACGAGACCTACCTGGGATTGAGCGAGGCCGATTTCCAGGCGAACCCTCAGCGCCGTTATTCGGCATCACGCTTTGACAACATTAGCACACAGCAGGATAACAACTATCTGCGTTATGCCATCAGTCCAACGGATAATCTGGATATTATCACGACGCTTTATTCGACGGATTTCAAACGTAACTGGTACAAGCTCAAAGATCTGCGCAATGTAAACGGGAATACCCTCGGGCTGTCCGCAGCCCTGGCCGGAGCCCAAAATGGTGAAGGTCTGGCCTGTCTGCAAGGCAACCTTGAATGTACCTTACGCGTACGCGCCAACAACCGCGCATACAACGCCCGAGGTATCGAGTCCGTCAGCTACTACCGCTTTGGCTCAGAATCTGTGCAACACGAAATCGCCGTCGGTGCCCGTTTACACCAGGACGAGGTACGCCGCTTCCAGCGGGATGATGACTATGCCCAGGCAGCCAATGGCACCATATCTGGCATGACGCCGGGCACCCCCGGCGGTGCCGGTGATCGTTTGCAAAAAACCGAGGCACTGGCCCTGTTTGTTCAGGACACCATTACTT
>QILH01000121.1 GCA_003233255.1 Gammaproteobacteria bacterium
GGCATGGCACACCCCACAGCAACAAGGGAGGCCATAACAGTGATGGTAAGCATAGCGGTAACGCTGGCAACCACAGCAGTGGAAAACCGCACATGAGTAGCAAAGGGCACCACGACAGCAGTGGTCAGCATACTGGCAACACCGGTACGCACAATAGCCGTGCAGGTCATAACACGAACATGAGACAACACAATAGCAATGCTGGTCATAGCAACAGTGTGGGGCGACATAACAGCTACAGCGGCGGCAACCATAGCCGGGGTTCTGGAGGGGGGCACCATGGCCGCAGTCATTAATTTTCGGTTGTAACGTTTAAAAGTAAGACGGCCATTTCAGAAAAAAAGCAGATATAACCTACACGATAAATATCAGATAAATCCTTGCGCTAAAAAATCTCCATAAACAAAAAAACTGATAACGTTATTGTTATACATTTACTGAACTTAGTGGTGCGCTGAATGATCGTCCAGGCTAGCTTCCTTGATAACTAAATCTATTTCGGTACTGGTTTGGTCAGTCTTTAAAATAATCCTGGTTTTTTCGCCGCGTTTAAATTTACGTTTAGGGCCTATCAACATTAAATGCAAACCGCCACGCCGGAAAGATACCCCACCGTGTGCCGGGATTTTAATGGAAGTCTGTTTTACCATTTTGGCCATACCATTTTTCTTGATCGTTTGATGCATTTCGACGCGTTCAAAATCGTTTGCGCTGATTGACTCGAGAATAATCGTACGGTCAGACTTATTTTTAATCTCCAGGTAACCCGCCATTACCTTTGCCACGGGAGGCGCTTCGGGGATCCAGGCCTCGGATACGCTGAGCGACGGGTCTGCATGGACAGAAAAACTTAACGCATATAAAGCGAAGAACAATAAACCCTTCATGATATTAGCCTGGATGGTAGTCACGAATCGCGGTGAAGGTTTTTACGATTTCATCGACTTGAAGCGGGCCACTAAAGACACCGCGGAAATACCCCTGTGGATCAATTAATATAATCTGCGCACTGTGATTAACGGTATAATCATTATCCGTTTCACCATCTTCATAACCATACAATGCTCCCACCTGCACGGTCAGAATGTCTAAATACTTATGTTCGCCGGTAATACCAATAAAGTCGGGATGATAATACTGAACATAATCTTTCATAATAGCTGGCGTATCCCGATCAGGATCGACGGAAACAAACACCAATTGGGGTTCGGGCGCCTGTTTTGCTGAGGCCGGCAATTTTGCCCACACTGATTTCATCACTAACAACGTGGTTGGACACACGTCCGGGCAGTTGATAAAACCAAAAAACAAAAAACTCCACTTGCCTTTAAATCGTTGTTCGGTAAATGGCTGGTTATTATGATCCACCATTTGTATACCCACGACCGGCCGACGATTCGGGAGATAGGTATTCTCGATGGATTTGGGTAAAGCCTGATTGGGTTTAATGACCATAAACCAGACGCCAGCAGCAATGACAATCAAGAGGGTGATGATCACCACCACCATGAGGGGAATTTTATTTTTCGGCACGATACTCATACGCAGACAATTATACCTTGTTTAATTTATAGAGTGCTGATTAGTCCGCTGTATGTCCTTTGCGTTCCCTGCGGATATGTTGTGCATAATATTTCGCTACCCACGCATTATGGCGGGAAACTTGTCTGGACTCTACATGATCCCAAATTGGTTAATTTTCTTGCAAATGCCATTTGAATCAGCTAGAGTTTTTAAAACTTAAAGAGGTTTCTCAATGTCTAATGTTAGCTTATTGATCCCTAAAGAAAAAAGGCCTGTATGGTCTTCCGTACTCGAATCCCAGAATCTCGAGTCTCTGGAACCGGTTGCCGATATGTTGACCGAGATCCCACTACTTGGTTACGTTCAGGCTGGGGAGCCTGTCGACCTCTGCGAACAGCAGGAATCCGTGCGCGTCCCTGCCAATATGGTGCGTAAAAACACTTACGCCCTGCGCGTTCGCGGCCATTCCATGATCGATGACAACATCCAGGAAGGCGATGTCATCGTGATCGAAAAACGCGAACATGCTGAAAATGGTCAGACCGTGGTCGCCATGATCAACGGTGAACAGGTGACCCTGAAGAAATTCTACGTCGAACGTGACGGCATTCGTCTGCAACCCGCTAACCCCGATATGCAGCCCATCATCCTGAAAAACGAGGATGTGCAGATACTTGGCATCGTCACCGGCGTGATTCGCGAACCTTAACAAGTAGCAACCAACCTGCTCATGACCATACCAGAGCCCAAATTCCTCGTTGATGCCAATCTGTATCGGCTTGGACGCTGGTTAAGAACCGCAGGTTACGACACCGATTTCGTTGATGAATCCCACTGTGCTGAGCTTACCTTGAACGAGGGCCCCGTTGCCGCCCACTATTATCTGTTACGCCAGGCACTCGATGGCGGACGTTTCCTGCTGACCTCCACCCCTGAAATCGACGAAATGCGCCGTGCCCATGGCACCGTGTTATTGATTGAAAGTGACAATCTGGACGACTGTGTCGAAGAACTCGGCGCCTATCTAAATATCAACTGGCACTTAAATCCGTTCAGTCGTTGTACGGTCTGCAATACCGAACTTACTCTCACCTCTGACCCAACCTCTGAGGACAACGCCTATTGCCCCAGTTGTAAACAGGTCTTCTGGGATGCCTCCCTCACCAAGCGAATGCGTTCTCAACTCGATAACTGGTATCAAAAATACAGTTATTAACGACCCATCGTACTCATCAAGGCTTCTATATTCCCCCTGACTAAAGATCCTCTCTTGTCAGGTCGTTATTTAACTCATAGAAATAGCCGTTATCTCGACTGCATATAAATCAAGGAAATGACAAGGTGTCTGAAGCCTCAGCAAGCCCATCTAATGCCGACAAGCCCGATCTAGACTGGAGCCAGGTTCGTGAAACCGTAATGATGCTAAATTTAGCCATCGCCCAGATCTCCGAAACCCTCGGCGAAGGCGAAGAATCGGTAGCCAGCCTGGCCAATTCATTTACCTCAATGGCCGGTAACGTGCAAACCGCCCATCTGGCCGCAGAACAACTGCCCGATTCAACCGAGAAAAACACCATTATCAATAACTGTCAATCGGTGACCCATGAAATGCATCAAGCTATCGTCGCCTTTCAATTCTATGACAAGCTCAGTCAGCGTTTAGCACATGTCTCTAAAAGCCTGAACGTGCTTGGCAGCCTGGTTTCCGATCCAGCCAAGCTGTACAACCCGTATGAATGGAAAGGATTGCAGGAAAAAATAAAATCAAAATACACGGTCGAATCGGAACGCATTATGTTTGAGTTTATTTTAAAAGGGCGAACTGTCGAAGAAGCGCTTGAGCTTGCCAAACAAAATCGTATTGAAAATGAAAAAGACGATGACGATGTGGAATTGTTTTAACGGGGGTTAGCAGGTCTCAATCGTAAAACTCATGACCTCATCTATTTTTTGTTTTCCTAACCCCCACATACAAACCCGATCAAAACCGATGGCCACCCCACTGCAATCGGGTAAACCCTGCTCTAATGCTGCTAAAAAACGTTCGTCGAGTTTTAACTCCGATTTTCTTTGTTGTTGCCTGAGATTATTTTCAGTTTGCATGCGTTGGCGTTGCTGGCCGACATCACACAGTTCATGAAAACCATTAGCCAACTCTAAGCCGCCGGCAAACACCTCAAAGCGTTCGGCCACTTCGGGATTCGACTTACTCAAACGTGCCAGTGATGCCTGTTCGGCGGGGTAATGCGTCACGAAGGTGAGTTGATCAGGATTAAAACCGGGTTCAATGACATGGCTCATGATCAGATCCAGCCAGGCCTGTTTGTCATCTAATGTTAAAACATCATTTGAACTGTGTTGCTTAAAACAGTTTTGCAATTGCTCAACAGAAGCCGACAGAGGATCGAGTTGTACAGCATCGTTGAATACCTGAGAATAGGTCTTTATCACCCGAGCGTGTGTTAAACGCGATCCGGCCACGGTCACCAGCAACTGCTCGACTTCGTCCATCAGCGCGTTGAGATCAAAACCCAGCCGATACCACTCCAGCATGGTGAATTCCGGATGGTGGCGTGTGCCTCGCTCAAAAGCGCGAAATACCTTGCTGATCTGATAGATGTCACCCGAGTCTGCCGCGAGTAAACGTTTCATGGCCAGTTCGGCCGAGGTATTCAAGAAATAGTGTTGTGCCCGATCCGAAGCACCTGATACACCGGGTTCCATAGCCGTAAAGTGCTCAAGATGTGCTTCGGTACTGCCGGCCTGACTCAAAATTGGCGTGTCGACTTCTAACACCGATCGGTCGGCAAAAAAGCGGCGAATTTGCTCGAGTAATCGAGCCCGGCTTTTCAGGGTATCGACGTCGGCACCCGGTCGCCAGTTTAGGTTGCTTGGAGTGGAATCCATAGGGACGGCTGGCCTAATGTTTGAAACCCGTCAATCGTTGCCAGCGGTTAATCTTTCGCTCGCCCCTGATATTCGCCAGTGCGTGTGTCGATCTTGATGACGTCACCCTCTTCGAGGAACAATGGCACTTTAACCACCGCACCGGTCTCACAGGTGGCCGGTTTGGTGCCGCCGCTGGCGGTATCGCCACGTAGACCGGGATCGGTTTCGGTGATGGTTAAGGTCACGTGGTTCGGCGGGGTGATGGCAATCGGCACATCGTTCCACAGGGTCACGACACACATGTCCTGCTCTTTTAACCACTGCGCGGTATCGCCGACGGCCGACTTATCCGCGCCCACCTGTTCAAAGGTATCCGGGTGCATGAAATGCCAGGCATCGCCATCGTTATAAAGATACTGCATATCGGTATCCATCACATCGGCCGCTTCCACCGACTCACCAGATTTATAGGTTTTTTCAAGCACACGGCCGGTCTTCAGATTGCGCAGTTTGACCCGGTTAAAAGCCTGCCCCTTGCCGGGCTTAACGAACTCATTTTCGATAATGCTGCACGGATCGCCATCGATCATCAGCTTGAGTCCGCCACGAAATTCATTTGTGCTATAGCTTGCCATGTAATACCTTCCAGTTAATCCCGTCGTGCTGTAAAGAAATGGTTAAGGTGTCTATGATAACGAAAATTGCCCCCGCCGTGCAGGGGTCTGCGCATTGGCAGCGCGAATTAGCCGATGCCATTCGCGAACCAACCGAGCTGCTCCGCCTGCTGCAGTTGCCGGACTCTCTGTTGGAGGGTGCCCTGTGCTCCGCGGATCGATTCCCATTACGGGTCACCCGAAGTTTTCTGGCCCGTATGGAACAGGCTAATCCCGATGATCCCCTATTACGACAGGTGCTGCCGCTGGCTGAAGAAATGGGCACAGAAAGGGATGAGCAAAACCGTTCCGACCCCCCTCCATCCTGGGGACAATTCGATCCGGTCGGTGATCAGGATGCGATGGCCAGCCCCGGACTGTTGCATAAATATCAAGGGCGGGTTCTGCTGGTCAGTACCGCCGCCTGTGCGATCCATTGCCGATATTGCTTTCGCCAGCATTTCCCTTACCAGCAGGCCAACCCGCTCGGTACCCAGCTCCCCACCACCCTGGCCTATCTGAGCCAGCACACAGGCATCCACGAGGTCATCCTCAGTGGCGGCGACCCGCTCAGCCTCAGTGATCAACGGCTGGCCCAAATCACAGCCCAGCTGGCTACCATTCCACACCTAAAGACGCTGCGTATCCATACCCGCTTGCCCGTGGTTTTGCCACAGAGGCTGTTAAGTGGGCAACTCGACTGGCTGCAGGCCAGTCGCCTTAATATGGTGATGGTGTTGCATATTAACCATCCGAACGAAATAAACGACGAATTCCGTCAAGCTCTTTTGGCGCTGCAAGGGCTAAATATCACCCTTTTGAACCAGTCTGTGCTGCTCAGGGGCATAAATGACAGTCCGGACTGCCTTATTGAGCTCAGCCAGAAGCTGCTTGAATGCGGCATTTTGCCGTATTATCTGCATCAACTGGATCAGGTCAGCGGTGCCGCCCATTTTGAGGTTCCAATCAGCATGGGGCACCATATTGTTGAGCAAATGCGGCAAAAATTACCCGGCTACCTGGTGCCTCGATATGTTCAGGAAATATCAGGGCAGGCCGCTAAAACCCCTCTATAAATTTAGTTATATGCGCTTTCTCGGTTAGAATGCAGGCATATCGATATTATTAGGAAGGATAAATTTGGATACCTTGAAGAGGTTGAGCAAACGTGTCTAAACCGCTCGGCCTGGACATACCTGAACTCGAGAAGCCGAGTAAGGACAATTTCGACCTGCGCCCCAAACAGGTGGACGCCTGGCTGGACAGCCTGCCGCGCGCCAACATTGGTGAAACCGCACGGCGCGTATTTGAGACCCTGGTCGAAACCAATCGTTATCGTTACCCATATCAAAACCGAATGTACTTCCTGGACGCCGCACGCGAGACTGTTTTATACGTAACCGATGCGATGAAACGGCATTTTGTCGGCGTCAATGCCCCTCTACCCAGCAAAAATTTAAAAATAGTCTCCGCCACCCGAGAGATCCATCATGCCATGGCGATTGGTTATATGATCGCAATCGAGGGCTATCTTGATCACAACCTGTTTTTTTCCGACACCAAATTACTGGCCAATATGATGCAACGTTGTCTGTCAGCCTTAGGTAGAGTATTGCTAACCAGTTACCAGACGTACACTCCCTACCCCAACCATGTCTGGTCACAGATTCACAAGCTTTACCTTGCCGCCGAACAACAAAAATTATTAACCATTACCATCATTGATAACCAAAATGTACATAACGTTAAAACCAATATTAATTCTGAATACATGCGCATTTTATTAACTGCCTTAACGTCCCCCTATAAATTACGCCATGGTGAGGCCGGCAAGGTTCACTCCGTGCTGGAACGATGGACCCATAAAAGCAAACTCAAAACAACCGATAATATCACCCGCTCGAGTTCGTTGTTTGGTGTTAATCTGGCTTCGGATGATCCGCCGCGATCCTATTCCATCACCAATAAAGAAGAAGAATCGGATTTTTTACGCGTATTGGACAGCACCTCGCTGACCAAGGCAATCCGCAAAGATCTCAAACATGGTTTTAAGACCGGTGAAACCACCATCACCAGTATCGATATAAATCGTCCGGATCTGTCTCAGGATTTGATGAAACGGTTATTGATTGCCTGGTGTGTGATACCCAAACGAAATTATCCTCGCACCGACATTGAAGAATCCGTTCACATCACGCTGGGCTTAACCGCGACCCATCAAGTCATTATATCCGGTAGCAAAAAAGACAATGCGTACGCTAGCCAGACCGACATAACATCGGAACAGGATATCTTTGATCAAACAGCACAATATAAATCTAATAACATAAGCCATTCAGAAACAGATGCACAACCGGATGTGTGGGAAATGATCTATTTCCCGGATGGCAACAATGGCCTGGAATTGCTCGAAGAAAAATTTAATACCGAACAGGTCATGGATAAACCTGTCCTGGCCAAAAAACAACAGGCCGAAACCTGGCTCATCCTCAATGAAAGCGCCCGTGGCTATTGTGTAAGAACCATTAGCGAAACCCGAAATCGTGCTCAGGTAGGTGAGCTAGTCGGAGTGCGCCGACAAATCACCCACGCGGCCTGGAAATGGGGCGTTGGGGTCATTCGCTGGATGCAGTGCGACACCACGAGCGGCTTGATGTTAGGTATTGAAATGCTAACCCCCGATGCCGCCGCTATCGGCTTACGCGTCGTGAGTAATGCCAAACACGATTATCAACGAACCTTGATGCTGCCCGAACTGCAAGTGGTTAACCAACCCACGTCATTAATCACCACGGCCGTACCCTATCGTATTGGTCATAAATTAGTCATTAATATATTAGGCAAGGAAATTCTGGTTAAACTCAATAAGCAAGTACAAAACACAGGGCTTTTTGCCCAATTTCAATTTGAGATCATGGACGAACAAGGCGCGGTTGTACGCGGTGAAATTGATGATGAAGACACTGGTGATAACCCCGATTTTTCAGGGGTCTGGAATTCTATTTAACGGGTTAACGTCACAGTTTACTGGACTAGATTGCTCAAGTTGATCAAAAAAAATGCCGATAGTTTATACAGCAATATAAATGGGGCATTGCTTGCCAATACCCATTAAAATAAGCTACGTTCGGCCTCGCTTTCACAAGGGTGTTAACAATAAAAGGGGCATGCCCAACAGGATGTTTTTGTGAGCAATGAAAATATATTAAGACTACTAACCGTATTCGATGCCTCTGAAGAGGCTGAAGTGCTGATTAACGCCTTGCGCAATGCGGGCCATATCGTGCGCGACATTCGTGTTGAAGGCGACGAAGACATGACCACGGCGCTGGATGAAAATCCCATCGACATCATTCTCTGTAAACTCAAAATGCCTCACTTCACAGCCAAACAGGCGGTTGAAGTTTTATCGCGTTTCGGCCGAGACATTCCATTGGTTGTGATTACGCTACCTGGAAAAGAGCCGGCAGCAATTGAAACGTTAAAAGCCGGTGCGCGTGATGTTTGCGGGGAAGATCAAACGGATCGTTTAAGACACATCGTCAAACGTGAAGTTGCAGATTTACATGAACGGCGCAGCCATCGACGCTGTGAGCTCATGTTGCGCGAAACAGAAAAGCGCGCCAAGGCTCTTATTGACAGTTCACGTGATGCGATTGCCTATGTACACGATGGTATGCACATCTATGCGAATAAAGCCTATTTAAAGATGTTTGCCTATGAGGATATCGATGATGTGATGGGCATGCCGATTATGGATATGGTGAGCAGCGATGATCATGTCCACCTGAAAGAATTTTTACGCGGTTATGCCAAAGGCGAGTCGATGGATAGCCAGTTAACGGTCCATGGCCAGAAAACCAATAGCGAAAAATTTAAAATTAAAATGGAATTTTCACCCGCCAGTTACGAAAGCGAATCCTGTACCCAGATTATTATTCGCGATAATGCCAATAGCAAAGAACTGGAACAAAAACTCAGCGCCATGAGCCAACTTGATTTGCTTACGGGCTTGTATAACCGAAACTTTTTCATGGATCATCTGGATCAATTTATCAGTCGCGCAGTAGAAGATCAGGCCAGAGGCGCCGTGATTTATATATCA
Organism: Gammaproteobacteria bacterium; assembly: GCA_003233255.1. GTDB lineage: Bacteria > Pseudomonadota > Gammaproteobacteria > UBA6429 > Thiohalophilaceae > SZUA-24. The sequence continues at coordinate 9,172 of QILH01000121.1, forward strand.
CTCGATAAATATCAGGATGTACGTTCTGAACACGGCATCAGCGCCAGCGATCATATGCTCACTGATATCGCCCTGCTACTAAAAGACAAACTCGCCAACTTTGGAATGTTAGCCCGCTTTGAGGGGCCGGTATTTATCCTGTTGGCGCAAAACACCGATGTAAAACAGATAAAAAAGATTTCACGCGCTATCTGTAAAATTATTGCCGAACATTTTGCTGATATTGGCGGCAAAACGGTTCAGTCAACGGCCAGTATCGGCATAACCGTGCTTAATGAAACCACCTCAAACGGCCATGATTGTATTTCCCGTGCTGAAAAAGGTTGCCTGATTGCCCATAAAGAAGGGGGAAATAATTATCATATTTATAATCCCGCTATCGAAGAAATGGCCGAGCATGAACAAGCTGACGTCTGGTCTGCTCGAATTAAAACCGCGCTAAAAGAAAACAAATTTAATTTATTATTCCAGCCGATCGTAAGCCTGCACGGCGAACCGGGCGCACATTACGAAGTATTGCTGCGAATGAATGACGAAGCGGGTAACAAGATTCCACCAGATGAATTTATTCCGGCCGCCGAACAGGCCGGATTAATGAATTTTGTCGATCGTTGGGTAATGGTTAACTCTTTTTTAATGTTATCTAAACTGCACAAAGAAGGAAAAAAGACGCGGTTGTTTATAAAACTGTCCAGTGCGTCATTGACCGACCCGGAATTTTTATCCTGGTTACGCGATCGAATCAATACTCTGAAGCTGGATGCCGATAGCCTGGTGTTTGAAATCAGCGAAGAAACCGCATTGAATTTTCTCAAACAGGCCAAGGTCGTGGTCAGTGGCCTGAACGAATTACATTGCCGCACCACGCTGGAAAACTTTGGCATGGAGCAAAACACCTATCAATCACTGAAGCATTTAAAAGTTAACTATATTAAAGTTCATATGAAGTTGATTCACGGCCTGGCGCAGAGTGTTGAAAATCAGGATAGAGTGAAAAGTATTGCCGAACATGCCAACGCAAAAAATATTCAAACTATTGCCGCCTTTGTCGAAGACGCCAATTCACTTGCGGTATTATGGCAATGTGCGGTTGATTTTATTCAGGGTTATTTCCTCCAACACCCAAACAAGGAAATGAATTTCGACTTCGAAGAAGGCGTTTAATCCAGCACATGTGAAATCAGGCCATCGGCTAATTTTGGTTCAAACCAGGTCGACTTGGGCGGCATCACTTCTTCTGCATCGGCCACGGCCATTAAATCCGATAACAGGGTTGCATGCAGCGCAAACGCAACCTGCATCTCGCCACTATCAACCCGTTTCTCCAGTTCGCCCAGGCCACGAATACCGCCAACAAAATCGATGCGTTTATCACGGCGTGGATCATCAATAGCCAAAATCGGGGTGATGAGATTATTTTGCAATAAACTCACATCCAGTCGGCCAACGGGATCATCTTTTGGAATTAACTTATCTTTAATTGTTAACCGATACCACTGCTTATCCAGATACATACCAAATACCGTCGGCTTTTCCGGTTTTACTTTTTGCTCCGATGTTTGTATCTCAAAATTCTCAGCACATTGTTTGAGAAATTCATCATCCGCTAAACCATTTAGATCTTTAATCACACGATTGTAGTCCAGGATCATCATCTGATTGTCCGGAAATATCACGGTTAGAAAATAATCGTGGTTCTTATCGCCACTGGTTTTTTTACCTTTGTTGCGTAATGCTGCCACCCGTGATGCCGCCGCGGAGCGGTGATGCCCATCGGCAATATATAGACAGTTCATTGCTTCAAATGTTGTGGTTAGAGTATCGATATCGTTCTCATCATCAACCACCCAGATCGTATGCTGCACCCCGTCATCGGCGGTTAAATCATATAACGGTGTTTGTTCCATCACCTGATTCACAATGCCATCAACCGTATTGTCCTGTCGATAAGTCAAAAATACCGGCCCGGTTTGCGCATTTAATGCATCGATTTGATTAACTCGATCATCTTCTTTTTCTGGCCGGGTATATTCATGTTTACGAATTCGATTCGAGTCATAATCTTTTACCGAAGCAACGGCCACCAAACCGGCCTGTTCATGCCCGTTCATATCGTGGCGATACGCATAATAAACCGGTTTATTTTCACGAATTAAAATTTCTTCGCTGACTAAGCGGGCCAGATTCTCAGCGCCCTTTTGATAAACACTGGCGTCAAACGGATCGGTTCCCACCGGTAAATCTATTTCAGGTTTTGAAATATGCAAAAAACTGTATGGTCGACCCGCCACACGCTGACGTGCCTCGTCGGTATTTAAAACATCATAAGGGGGGGCAACCACCTCGGTTGCAAACTCAACTTTAGGCCGCAGACCACGCAATGGACGAATTAATGACATACTTACTCCTGAATATATTTAGCCGCGCATTCTAAGTGAAATTGTTGCTATGAGCCAATCGCCTGCAAAGCATTGATTCGTTGGGCCAAACTCGGGTGCGATAACCCACTGACCGGACGTTTCAGCCATTTCAGGAGAAGGTTTGTATCGTTGCCGGGCAACCAGGTTGAACGCGAAAGGAAATTGGGGTGCTGAAAAAAACTACCGTGCAGGCAGCGCAGCACCTGTAAATATTGTTGCTTACCAATCATCCCGGCCGCGTAGTGATCGGCTTCATATTCCCATTGGCGGGTAACAAACATCACCAGGATACTCGTAAAAGGAAAACAGAGGAATAAAACCAGACTGTTCAATTGAATAAGTCGGTTTCGAAACTGAGTAAATCCGGTAAATATCCAGAAAATAACGGCTAACAAAAATGCAATCGGGATGGTTATCCCAGCGGTCATGCCTTGCACAAAGGTTAATATACTCGCATGCCCTTTGGCAATATGGCTAATCTCATGAGCCAGAACCGCTTCGACTTCATCCTGGGTTAAAGCGGAAAAGATCTGACTATGTAACAACACGTAACCTCGTCCAAAAATACTATCCAGAGCAAAGGCATTTATACCAACCGTATTCAATATGCAAATTTCAGGTTGAACGATATTGGCGCGCATGGAAAGTTGTTGGTTCATCACCGCTAGCCACTGAATGCGGATCGAACGATCCGGTGAATACAACTGGCTGACCCAGTTCAGAGCAACGCTAAAACCAATCCCGGTTAGCGTCATGAGCAGGAGAATAACCAGGCCGATGGTCGTCAGAACCGAAAAGGAAAAAAAATACAATATCAATACCACATGGACATAGATGCTGAAAATACAGGCAAATAAGATCATCAGTTTGTTGGTCTGGCTCACATTCTAATCCCATTATTTAAATATTCTTAAAACTCGGCCTATTGCAGTGTGACCGAGGTCATGTTTTATCTAGACTTTCTCGTTATCAGACCCTCAATACACGATAACTATATTTAAGAAGTAGTTAATATCCTCCCGGACGACATGATATTATAGCCAGCTAAGACCCGTCAGGATCAATTATTGCTTCACTTTCAATAGTTCTATAAATCACCCAAAGGCCCGCTATGCCCCAGGAACACCCTCAAGATCAGCCAATTCAACCGCTTCAGAGCGACCGCCGTGCGACGGATCATGCAACCACTGCCGCTGTACCAACAATTTTAGAGAGGGCAAAGGCCTTTATAGTGCGTTTAGGGCCAAAACAGGTGCCGATCGCCTATAAACTCGCCATAATTCTGACGGTGTTGATTGTTTCTGGAATGGGCTTGTTGGGGCTGATGATCGTGTCCAACCAGTCAAATTTACTACGCGCGCAGATCAATGAATTTGGTCAAACCATGGTGGATCATCTTGCCGAGTCGTCAAAAGAGCTCGTTCTATCAGATGATATTCTAAGTCTTATGGTGCTGGTGAGTAATCTTGGCAAGAATGAAAATGTTCTCGGTGCCGTCATTTACTCGCACGATGGCAAGGTGCTGGGGCATTCCGGCCGACTCCCCGTGCATGACATCAACAAGATGTATGAGTTGTCCAGCAAAATCGATAACAAACACTTTGCAATTGAATGGGCGGATAATGACGAAGCAAATAATTCTCTCGAAGTCATTTCATTCATTACCCCGATTAAATATCAGAACCTGATCGCCGGGCACGCCTTGATCACCTATAGTAAATCATCCTTATCCCAATCGCTGCATGAAACCGTAAGGGCCATTACCGGTGCCACTCTGTTTATGATTATACTCGGCATCATAACGGCCTTCTTTGCTGGTAAAAGATTATCGCGTCCTATCTACGATTTAATGGATGCCAGCCGAGCGATTCATGCGGGTGATTATACGTTTCGACTGCCCGAACATCGTAACGATGAAATCGGCTATCTGATCAGTGCCTACAACACCATGGCCAACGGTCTGCTTGAAAAGAAACAGGTAGAAAGCGCCTTTTCGCGTTTTGTCTCTGTCAAGGTTGCTAAACAGATTATGGAAAACCTGGACGGTGTTTCACTCGGAGGCAAACGAGTTCAGGCAACCGCATTATTTGCCGATATCGTTGGATTTACTTCCATGTCTGAACGTTTGCCAGCGGAAGAAGTCGCAACCTTACTGAACGAATATTTCCGTTACATCAACATGGCCAGTAAGCTCTATCACGGCACAGTTGATAAATACATGGGCGACTGCGCGATGATAGTATTCGGTGCCCCGGAAGAAGACAAAGATCATAAATTTAACGCGGTGCTGTGTGCCGTTATGATTCAACGCATGGTCGATCGGTTGAACTTGAATCGTATTCAACAGAGCAAAGAAGCCATTCATTTTCGAATTGGATTAAACAGCGGTGAGATGCTCGCAGGAAACATGGGATCAGATGAACGCATGCAATATACCGTGGTGGGTGAATCCGTTAACCTGGCCGCCCGTCTGCATTCCTGCGCGGAACGCGGACAGGTCATTGTCACCGACTTTTTTGTAAAAGATCCTGACGTACAATGGCTGGTATTAGCACACCGCCATAAATCGATACGCCTGCGTGGCATTACCGAACCGGTCACCACCTATGTATTAACCGATGTTAAAGCAGAATACAGCCAGATTATTAATGATCAACTTGATGATATGTTAGCTACTCAGAATGTCGCATGATGAAATTATTCATCGTCGCTCTTGTGTTGTTAAACCTGCTTCTGCTTCCTGGCTGTGCGTTAATACACTCCTTTGACAAAGATTTAAACAGCCAGATTGATCAATGGGTCAAACAACACGATTACTCAAAGGCACTCGATACCATATCATACGTTCTAAAAAGTCATCCGCAATATAGAAAATTACAAAAGCGTAAGCTAAAAATTGAAAAAGCCGCACTGAACTTTGAGAAAATAAAACTTCGTGAAATCAATGCTCATATCGAGGCAAAAGACTGGCAGACCGCTGAGAAATCGTTAAATTATAGTCTTGCCAGGCTACCCGACAGTAAAGCGTTACAAATAGCACATAGAGAATTTATTAAAAAACGGGCGCAATACCTGAAAAGCCTGTACTACCAGTTGTACATCAATAAAGCGGAATGGTTGGTTAAAAATAAAGATGTTCAAAAAGAACTCTCCGCCACCATGCCCGATGAGAAAGCTGGAAAAAAGGCCCTGCAGCAACATAAGCAGGACATTGAGCAAGTTTATCAACAACTCGTCGTTTGCGGCATCGAGGGTATGAATATCGGTGATCTCGAATTAGCCGAACAGTGCTTCCTGCTAGCCGAAGAACTGAAACCCAGCGAAGCCTTAAGATCATCTATCAGTGATATTCAACGTGAATTATTCAAACTTGAAAAGCGTGAAACTCTGGTATTATCGAAAAAAGGCAAAGACCTGTTAGTCAGCGCCAAAGTAACAATGCAGTCAGGCGATCTAAAAAAATCACAAAAAATATACCGGAAAATTCCGGTAGAAGATAAAAAATATGCTCTGGTACGGGCCTTTAAACAGGAACTCAACTCTCGTATAAAAGACAACGTGACGACACGAATTGAAATGGGACGAAAACTTTACAGCCAGGGTGAGATTAAGCAGGCGCTGGCCATCTGGACCGATATACGAGAACTGGATCCGAATAACGAATATTTAATGAGTCATATTGAACGAGCACAGAAGGTGATCGATAAACTGGAAGAGTTAAAAGATCAGAAAGCGACAATCTCGCCTCCGGCAAACAAGAAACGAGAATAATTGGGGTCAGAGGCACATTTTTCCTGGATTAGTTGTAAAAAAGACAAAGTACTAGCAAAAAATGTGTCTCTGACCCGAATGGCACTAAGTTAAGCTAAACATTTACAAATATAACTAACTTAGCCCCACACGTCATTCCCGCGAAGGCGGGAATGACGGCATTTGTTACGTTTAAGGCTTAACTTAGTGCCATTCGTCTCTGATCCCAATTATTCCGACCTGATCACTGACCGTGTTTATTCGAAATAAATCTGGGTGTTTGGAAATTATAAGGTGGATGGATGCGTTGCGGAGCGTTGGTTACATTGTCGCAATAAACCTCTGGCACACGTTGCACAACGGCCACAACAGGTCGCCACATTGAGCTCTTTGCGTAAGTCTCCTAACGAACAGGCACCCTCTTTAGCGGCCTGAATAATGTCTTTGTCCGTAACGGCATTGCAAACACATACGTACATTGGTCAATTCCCAGTCCTGTTTTCTAGTGGAGACTGGATTATACATCTAAATACGAATGATTAGCAATACGATTTAACTCTTAACATTTGCTATAAATTATTCAATATATTCAGCCACTTACTAACTATTATTTTATTCGCAAAATAATTGGGTTCCCCGCAACAGTGTACTAATATTCCCACTGTGTGTTAAAAATCTCTATTTGATGGCCAAATATCCTGGAGGTGCCTATGAAATCAGATCCTGAAATTAACCAATACCTGAATCAGGCGTTAAAGAATGAACTTACTGCGATTAACCAGTATTTTTTGCATGCCCGGATGTGTAAAAACTGGGGATTTGAAGAACTCAACAAGAAAGAGTACAGCGCCTCAATCAAGGCGATGAAAAATGCCGATGAAATCATTGAGCGTATTTTATTCCTGGAAGGATTGCCTAATCTACAGAATCTTGGCAAGTTACTCATCGGTGAAGATGTGCCTGAAATACTGAAAGGCGATCAGCAAATGGCGATGGACACGCATCAAGGTTTGCTGGACGGTATCGTTTATTGTGAGTCGGTAAAAGATTATGTCAGTCGTGAGTTACTTGAAGCTATCCTGCAAGACAATGAAGAGCATATCGACTGGTTAGAAACTCAGACGGATTTGATTGTCAAAATCGGTCTGAAAAATTACTTACAATCCCTGATGGATGATTAAAATAAGGAATTATTATGAAAGGTACTCAAGAAATTATAGACATATTGAATAAATTATTAACCGGTGAAATGTCAGCTGCAGATCAGTATTTTATTCATTCAAGAATGTATCATGACTGGGGCCTGGATAAATTATATGAGCGTTTAAAACACGAGTCCGAAGAAGAACTGGAACATGCAACTAAATTAGTTGAGCGTATTTTATTTCTGGAAGGAACACCCAATGTGGCTTCGCGAGAAGCGTTGCGTATCGGTAAAGACGTGGCCGAGATGATGAAAAACGATCTTTCCTATGAACTGGACGTGGTCGCAGCATTAAAGGCCGCCATTCCGGTATGCGAAAAACAAAAAGATTTTCATAGCCGAGAAATTCTTGAAGGATTACTGAAAGATACCGAAGAAGATCATACCCATTGGCTGGAAAAACAATTGGGGCTGATCGATAAAGTGGGTTTGCAAAATTATATACAGTCCCAAATGGGTTAAAGATCAGGGAGCGGTCTTGTTAAATAGCTGTTCCGAACAGGTGCCCACTTTAGCTCGTGTAAATCGTCGAGCAGGTTTGTGTAGGGTTAGTTTTTCTTTACTATAAAGTAGCTGGACAGCTTTTTAAGCTTCTTCTTCCCCATGAATCGGTATTAACCGTTCCACCGCGCGTAAGCCTTGAGGTAATTTATGCC
>QILH01000173.1 GCA_003233255.1 Gammaproteobacteria bacterium
TTGGGCACACAAGCTCGGGCCAGCCCCTGTATTACCGATGAGCCTGGACGAGATGGCCGATTTAGGCTGGGACAGTTGTGATGTCATCATTGTCAGTGGTGATGCCTACGTTGACCATCCCAGCTTTGGTATGGCGGTAATCGGTCGGGTGCTAGAGGCGCAGGGTTATCGGGTCGGCATCATTGCCCAGCCCGACTGGTGCTCGGTTGATGATTTTCAGAAACTGGGCCAACCCAATATATGCTTTGGCATCACCGCCGGGAACATGGACTCAATGGTGAATCGTTATACCGCAGATCGAAAAATGCGCAGTAACGATGCCTACACGCCGGAAGCTAAGGGCGGTTTAAGACCCGATCGTTCGGTGAGTGTCTATGCGCAGCGCTGTCGCGAGGCCTACAAAGATACACCGATCATCATTGGCGGTATTGAGGCGAGTCTGCGTCGCATTGCCCATTATGATTATTGGTCAGAGAAGGTTCGACGCTCGGTGTTGCTAGACAGTAAGGCCGATTTATTATTGTACGGCAATGCCGAACGTCAGATCGTAGAGGTCACACATCGGTTGGCGGCCGGTGAGGCGATCAATGCGATCACCGATATAGCCGGCAGTGCCTTCATTCGTCGACACCCGACCGACGACTGGCAGGAGATCGATTCTTCCACAATCGATCAACCCGGCGCTGTCGATGAACATGCTGATCCTTATGCGCAAGTCAACAAGACGGGTACGTTAGATGATTCAGTCAATCCCTTAACAGATGTTCCTGCCGCTCTGGTTTCCTTTACACGCAAAGTTATTAAGCACCCGAGAAATAAAACCTATGTTCGCTTGCCAGCCTATGAAACGGTCAAACAGGATCCGGTAATGTATGCTCATGCCTCGCGGGTATTTCATCTGGAAACGAATCCAGGTAATGCCAGGGTGATCGTGCAACGACATGGCAAACAGGATATCTGGATTAATCCACCACCAAGACCATTAGAGACCGATGAGCTAGATAAGGTGTTTGAGTTAAGCTATACCCGTGTACCGCATCCGGCCTATGAAAATAAAAATATTCCGGCCTACGAAATGATTCGTTTTTCGATCAATATTATGCGCGGCTGTTTTGGCGGTTGTACCTTTTGTTCGATTACCGAACATGAAGGGCGCATTATCCAAAATCGTTCTGAGGATTCGATTATTCGTGAGATCGAAACCATTCGTGACACGGTACCCGGTTTTACCGGTATTATTTCCGATCTGGGCGGGCCGACTGCCAACATGTATCGCCTCGCCTGCAAGAGTAAAGAGATCGAAACTGCCTGTCGGCGTTTGTCCTGTGTGCATCCAGGTATCTGTAAAAATCTGAATACCAATCACAATTCGTTGATCAAACTGTATCGACGTGCACGACGTCTGCCGGGCATTAAAAAAATTCTGATCGCGTCGGGCCTGCGTTATGACCTTGCGATTGAATCGCCCGAATATGTTAAGGAACTGGTCACTCATCATGTTGGCGGTTATTTAAAGATTGCCCCCGAGCACACCGAGAGTGGGCCATTATCAAAAATGATGAAGCCGGGGATGGGTACCTATGATCGATTTAAAAAATTATTTGAACGCTATTCAAAAGAGGCAGGCAAGGAACAGTACCTCATTCCATACTTTATTGCCGCGCACCCTGGCACTACCGATGAAGACATGATGAACCTGGCCATCTGGCTGAAGAGCAATGGTTTTCGTGCCGATCAGGTGCAGACGTTTTTACCCTCTCCGATGGCGATTGCCTCCGCGATGTATTATTCCGGTAAAAATCCGTTAACAAAAGTACGTCATAATAGCGATGATGTTTTTTCGGCCAAAGGCTTGAAACAACGCCGATTGCATAAGGCTTTTTTACGTTATCATGATCCTGAAAACTGGCCGATATTACGAAAGGCATTACAACGGATGGGGCATGCTAATTTAATCGGCAATGGTGAACGTCATCTCGTGCCCAGATGGCAACCTAAAGGTACTCAATCAGTGAGAACAGGGACAAAAAAAGGAAAAAACTTTGCAACACAACGTACGGATTTTAATTTTGAGAACCGAACCAAACAGAGCAGGAAAAAAATGCGAAATCGTTCTCGACGTGAGGGGTAAACTTAATTTAAAATTCGTGTCAGTAAACTAAAATCTGAAATTAACCAAGAAAATTAGTAAAGATGTCAGAAACCGAAACCGAAAAAGAAATAGAAGAACTGGTATTAAAGGAAAGCCTGGTCAGTGCAGCCGGGTTAAATGCCTCCAGTCTGCAGATTGGAATTCGTGGCGATCCGTCTATGCGTGAGACTACGGGTGATCGTAAACGCTACCTGTCAGATGTGGATGAAAATATCGATGAGCTGATCCCGTGGTTTCAGGAACTGCTTTTAAATCGAAGCACGTATCAGCTATTTGTCGGATTCAATAATGGCGAGATTCGAACCAATTCGGTGTTCGATCCGATGACGCTTGAGGTCCATTCGGCCGAGAAGATGGCGGATCACACTTATATCGAACGGCAGTTCCCGTTAATCGATTATGATGACAAGGTAAATTTAATTCGTGATACGTATCAGTGTTTGCGCAACAATCCGGTCTATAAACGTATGCCAACGTATTGGCAAAATATTATGAGCCGACGTGGTGAAAGCTGGGAAGCGATGGAAGTGGACGAAATTATTTCCGTGGTTACCACGTTGAAGACGCTACGTGAAATGCCTACTTACTATATGCGTAATATTACCATCAACATTGTGCAATCGATTGTTCGCATCCAGTTCAACTGTGATGGAACCCAGATTGTGAGCGCTGAAAACTACTCTGAGTTTTTGGAAGAAAATTTACCAGGATAGTCTATTCCTGCATTAGGCAAACTTAATCGCTTCGATCTGTAAACATCCATGTGCAACTATTTTAGAATATTCTGATAAAGTTTTATAACGACAAATTTTATACGGATATGCATAGGCAATTTTAATAGTGAGGGGTATACTTGGGCGCAACTGTATGTTCTGTGATCGAGGAGGAGGGACGTGCAGGATAGTTAGTGTAAAAGCAATTGAGGTAAATAATTATGGCCACAGGCACAGTCAAATGGTTTAACAATGCGAAAGGGTTTGTTGGATTTATTGCGACACAAGATGGGGGGGACGATGTTTTTGTTCACTTCAGTGCAATAAAAACGGATGGCTATCGCAGTCTTAATGAAGGTCAAAGCGTTAACTTTGAAGTGGAGACCGGCCCAAAAGGCTTACAGGCAACCGATGTTGAACCGACCGGATAAAAAAATAACAAATAAGAATAGAATCTGGCCCCGCTTTTAAAGTGGGGTTTTTTTTGTCAACGAATCTCTCCCTGCCGCGTTGTTTTACTCAGGAGGCATCGATCCGAAGCCTTTCAGAACAGGACAATAAGCAGGAGTAAGATTATGAAAATGATGAAATTTACCATTATGGGACTCACCAGTATTTTAGCCTCGGCACCCGTATTAGCCGATAGACTTGGTGATCGTGTTGATGACCGTTTTGATCGTCGCGGCGACCGGATTGAAAATCGCCTGGATCGCAAAGGTGATCGAATCGACAACAGACTGGACCGTCGTGGTGATCGAATTGAAGATCGATTTGATCGCCGGGCGGATCGCGCCAGAGACAATGGCCGTGATGGGCGGGCCGATCGCCTGGAACGCCGTGGTGATCGGATCGATCGTCGTCTGGATAGAAAAGGGGATCGTATTAATCGTCGCCTGGATAATCGTGGTAACCGGGCCGATCGCAGATTGGATCGACGTGGTGATCGGGCCCATAAGCGTATTTCGCGACGTTCTGGTGCTAATTAAAACTCATCAGGCCTGATGTATTAGCTTTGATATATGAGATCAGCAATGTGGTTAATCATGAAAACCGTTAATATTGAGTTAAATCCAGTTAACTAAACTGCGGGCCAGAAGTGAGGGGGAAGGGTGTTCAGTATTGGAGTAGCAGACGGGTGAGTTCAGCGGGCCAACGGGCCAAAGACCGATCGCCTGCCAATCTGGATCAGTTTCTGGCCGCAAATGAGCGCCGAGCCTATCGCATTTGTTTATTGGCCACGGGCCAACAGGCCGACGCGTTGGACATCGTGCAGGACGCCATGCTCAAGCTGGTCAGGCATTATGCCCGACGAGCCCCTGCGGAATGGCCCGCCTTGTTTCATCGCATCGTACAAAATACGATAAAGGACTGGTATCGTAAGGAAAAGGTGAGGCGCCGCTGGCGCAGCTGGTTTTCGACTCACGATGATGACGGCGAAAAGGAGGATGGTCTGGAACAACATCCACAAAGTGGCACTCACCAACCGGATGAGTTAACCGGGCAGTCTATGGCAATGGAGCATCTGGACGAACAGATACGGTTATTACCGTTGCGCCAGCAACAGGTCTTTTTACTTCGACAATGGGAAGGTCTTGATGTGGCGGCCACGGCGAAGGCCATGGGCATTAGTGAAGGCAGCGTAAAGACACATTATTCGCGAGCAGTGCATAAACTGCGTGAGACACTCGAGGAGCATGTATGAGTAAACAACAGGACGATAAAGAATTTTTGCAGCAGGTGAGTCAGCAACTTGATGAATCTGAGCAGACTTTATCGGCAGAAGTGCTTAGCCGTTTGCGACAAAGTCGCCAACAGGCGCTTGAACAGCTTGATCGTAAATTTTATCAGGGCTGGCGGCCACTTGGTGCGGTTGCTATGGTAATGAGCGTGTTGGTGATTATGATCGGGCTTAATTTCATGCAAACCGATATGATCGGACATCCAGATAAACTTGGCGATTTACCCTTGTTAACTGCAACCGAAGAGTTTGAGTTATATGATGAACTGGAATTTTACCAATGGCTGGAGTTTGAAGAGCTCGCGGGTTAAGCATGCGTTCTGCTTGATAATTATGAATTTACTATTGATAACAGGTACTGCTCAGTCGAAGGAACACGAGGAGCTCGCTATGGACTTCCTTGAGTTTTTAGGCGAGGGCATTGTCATTGAAGACGAGTATCTGGATCCATTGAACTATGCCGATATTGAGCAGAGTGATACGGAGCTAAATTATAATAGACCCGCCAGACTAAATATCCCGACGAGCGATAAAAATGAAGAGGTGAAGAACAATGAAAAATAAAAATCGCCTTTTAAGGTTAATTACATTAGTTTGTTTAATGCTAATGGGTAACACGCCAATTCTTGCGGAAGATTCAATTCGCTGGGATAGCCTGAGTGAAAAAGAAAAACAGGTACTAAAACCTATGCAAGGTAGTTGGGAACAACTTCCCTATAAACGTCAACAACGATTAAAAAAAGGTGCGAATAACTGGGAAAAAATGAATCCAGAGCAACGTGCGCGGGTGAAAAAACGTTTTCAACAGTGGCAGGGCATGAGCCATGAGCAACGTCAACGCACTCGCGATCGGTTTGATAAATTCAGGAATTTACCACCTGAGCGGCGTAAGGAATTACGGCGGTTATATCACTGGTATCAATCTCTACCACCAGAACGGCAAAAAAAAATTCGAGAACGTTGGCATGGAATGACACCGCAACAACGACAGGGTGCGCGAAACTTTGTTCGGGAATTTTCGCATGAAGAACGTCGGCTGATAAAAAAACGAATGCACGATGCGTCCCCGCAAGAGCGCAAACGAATGCGTGAACGCTGGCGCAATGCAACCCCGCAACAACGCCATAAATACAAGCAACGTTTAAAGAGAAAAATGCGGAATAATTAATAGAGTTTATGTGATTAAGTTTTTATTATTAATTCTGTATATATGTAAGCGGTTAATACCCTGTTCGCAAGAAAAGTAGCTTATTTTTCGGGCAAATACAATTTTTTAATAATGAGCTATAAATAGAATCTAATTGCTTTTGCTTGACTTAAAATTCTTCTTAGCCACACTCAAGATAATTATGCAGTTTCCGAGTTTAATCTAATCTTGGATGGAACATGTTCAAGTTTAAAACTCTCTAAATTAATATCTCGTTATTAAATTAAGGAGGTGTAAAATGAAAAGTTTAATAGCTTTTCTTATTGTCGTTGGGATCTCTGTTTCAGTTGTACAGGCAAGAGAAGTCGTAGTGACGATGAATAAAACCAATGTCTCAGGTCTTGGCGATGCGCTCGGTGTCGTGGTCATAACCGAAACGGGATCCGGCTTAAGCCTGGCTCCGTTTTTACATGATATGCCGAACGGCGACTATAGTCTGACCATTAATGAAACCTTAAGTTGTCAAAGTGGGTTATCGAATACAGGCATCACCCTGCCTGCGATGGCGGCCGGAAATAGTCTATGGCGTTTACCTGATATAAAAGTATCGGCGGGTATGGAAGGTTTTGAGCCAATGTTTTTACCTGAGGTTGGGTTTAGTGACATTAGCCGTCGTTCTATTGTTATTTCAAAACGTGCCAATTCTACTCTGGGTTATGCTGTTGGAGGAGAGCGTATAGCTTGTGGTTCATTAGAACAATATTAAAGGTTGTGTAAGAAACGGCAACCTTTCGGGTTGCCGTTTAATTCAATACGACAGACAAAATATTACCTTAGTTGCAGGGTATACCCGCGCAGGTAAAGTGCAAACTCCTGCAAAACTTCAATGCCACTTTTTTCAGCTTCGGAACACCAGGCCTGTAAGCGTTGCACACGTTTAACCTGATCGGTCGAAGACTTAACCCATATTTCCTTGAGCTGTTGCTTAAATCGATAAACAGTTTCCAGTGAATGGCTATAACTGAGTGCGGCATCAAGGCGGCGACGTTTGTCATGGTCAAGGATAATATCTTCACGGGTCAACAGTTTGCTCGCACGTCGTAGCAGTTTTCGATAAGCCGGTTCACTATTGCGTCGTTGTTGCTTTAACATCGGCTTGGTGACCTGGCGGGCATAAAGCTTCAGAATATGAAAACGATTACGTATTACAGCGCGTAGGGTTTCAATATCAATGCAGTGCTTGTCGCCGACAATCACCGCCTTGGGTGCGATTTTCTTCACTTTAGCCAACTTTAGTATGGCCAGCAGACGAATATAAATCCAGCCAATATCAATTTCCCACCATTTATTGGAGAGTTTTGCCGAGGTGGCATAGCTATGATGATTGTTATGCAATTCTTCACCGCCAATTAGAATACCCCAGGGACTGATATTGCGTGAGGCATCCGGGGTTTCAAAATTACGGTAACCGAGATAATGCCCGACGCCATTGACAACCCCGGCGGCCCAAAATGGGATCCAGATCATTTGAATCGCAAAGATGGTAATGCCAATCAGGCCAAACAGCGCAATGTTGATGGGTAACAATAAGGCGACGCCCAGTAACGAAAAACGGCTGTAGAGATTGCGTTCGATCCAGTCATCCGGGGTGCCATTGCCGTATTTTTCCAAGGTCTCGGTCTTGTTTGCTTCGGTACGATATAATTCGTAACCTTGCCATAATACTTTTTTAAGCCCTCGTGTTTGTGGACTATGAGGATCATCGTCGGTTTCACATTTGACGTGATGTTTGCGATGCACCGCAACCCATTCTTTGGTCACAATGCCGGTGGTTATCCACAACCAGAAACGGAAAAAATGGCTGATGACTGGGTGCAATGTTAATGAGTTATGGGATTGAGAGCGATGTAAAAAAATGGTGACGGCCGCTATGGTGATATGGGTTACGAGTAGCGTCGCGCCTACATAACCCCATGCTGACAGGTTTAATAACCCATCTAGTAATAAATTCATAATGTGTCTCGTTTAGTTACGTGTTCAGATAATAGAATACCATGCATAAACCGATCCCTATGGTACCGGAGATCATCAACGATCTCTATTTATAAACAACAAAGAATCCAATTGTAAAACATTTTCGGAATATACTGGTATGGTGGGTATTTTCACGGGGTCTTCTTCATATAATCACTTAGACTCTGTCTTACAATAACGTGTCGCGTATATGCCGTGCCTAACTTCCCTTATCGTGCGGGCAAAAGCGGTTGTTTACAAGGGAAAATCAATCTATTTTGCTCTAACGAATTTCAATCGACGTGCGTCGAGCCTCTCATTTCGGTAGTAACTGTTTGTTTCTTCATCATATTCCACACTGTGAGTTTGATTTTCCTGGATTACCCACTTATGCAATACCGAGCTCAATTTTCTTAATATGTGCAGATTTTTATTTAATGATTCTTACGCATCGTGATCAAACTCGTTGAAATCAGGCCGAGTAAAACTGCAAACCAAAGTGTGCTTAGTCGGCTAATAATCGGAGCGCTGATGACGATACTGGTATCCGCCCCAAGCGCAGCGAGTAATAGCCCCATCGCCAGCTCGGTACTGCCGAGCCCGCCGGGTATAAATGATATTGCACCGGCTAACAGGCTGATCGAAAAAATCCCTAACGCAACAGGCAGGCTTATAACAAAACCGGATTCTGTGACGATCAGATAAAAAACAAAACCCTGAATGATCCAGGCAACAAAGCCAATGCCTAATCCTGCTCCGATCAGCCGCCAGGATAAAAACAGGTGCGTGGAGTTTACGGTGTCGATGAGGTGGCCGATAAGGGTTTTTAGTTTTTGTGAATACAGCCGTGTATCGATTTGTTTTAATATCGTAATAAAGAACGGGCTGCGTACCAGCGGGAATAAACTTAAAATGGCCAGGCTACTGATGAGGACAAATACTTTATATTCTTCAAAGGCAAACACGGCCAGACTGGCGAGCATAGCGACTACGATGACATCGAGAAAACGTTCGGTAAAAAAAGCGGCGAGGCTGAATGGATAGCGTATGCCATGCGGACGTAATAATACGGAGCGAATGGTTTCGCCGGCTTTGCCGGGGGTGGTCGTCAGTGCAAACCCGGCCAGGTAATACAAGAGATGCTGGCCGAACGGAATGACTTTATTAGATTTTTTTATGTAGAGCTGCCAGCGAAAAAAGCGCAACAGATAACTTGTGAACGAGGCCAACAGGACGATACCCCAGTTCAACAGGCCAAATTTTACAAAGGCGTTGCTGATTTGTTCATAGCCCGCCATAAAGATGACGATCAGATACACACTGGCGGCGAGTACGAGTGAAATAACCACGGCTTTTCGTTGTTTACTGCTAAGCAATGATATTTTGCTTAAGTTTGGGTTTGGATGGTGGGTCGAATTTTGCGGCATAGTGGTTTTTATAGTGGCCTGGAATATGCATTGCTTTAACGAGAGTTTAACAGGGTTTTATCCACCAATACGAACCGAGAAAATTATGCGCAGTTATATCCGACATCCTTCCGATATCCCCATCCGGGTTGACAGCACTAGTACAGATGTGACCAATCATGGTCAAATGCTAAATAATATCAGCTATGGTGGCTTGTCATTTATTTCGGAGAGCTCAGTTAAAATCGGTTTGACGATTCAGTTGAAGATCGATTCGGTTAACCCTGTTTTTGAGGCCGAAGGTCTGGTGACCCATTGCCATGTGGAGGAGGGTAAATATGTGATCGGGATCGAGTTTATTCGCCGGGACGATATGTTTGTTGCGCGAATGGTTGAACAAGTCTGCCATATTGAGCATTACAAACGTGAAATGGCACAGCAGGAAGGCCGGGAACTCAGTGGTGAAGAGGCGGCAAGAGAATGGATTGAGAAATACGCGGCGAATTTTCCGTGCTGGAGCGCCTGATCAGAATAATTGCGGGCTGATTTTTTGGTTAAAGTTGAGTAAGCTAGGGGAAATATAACGAAAATTAATGAAGGAAGGTTATCCCTATGGCGGCAACAGTCGATGAAATCACTATGAATTATGAGGAAAATGGCCAGCAACTGGTTAAAGAGCTCGATAAAGTCATTTTAACGAAAGGGGCCTGGTCGACAATTTTGTTCAAATATCAGGACTGGAACCGGAAAGATGAAGAATTTGGGCCGACCAAATTTTCCATTCGACGCTATCAGAAGCGTGAAGGCAGTTATCGTCCTAAGTCTAAATTTAATATTAGCAGTGTCGATCAAGCCAAAAAGGTGATCGCGGGTCTGAGCCCCTGGATCGAAGAAGCGGATAAAGAAGCCGAAAAGGCAGGTTAATTGCTAACAGGGTTAGACCGGTTCGACAAAAATAGATTCATCCGCAATGCCTTGCTTGAGCAAGGCATTTTTGGTTTGGGTGATCTCGTTAGCCGAACCGGCAACATAGAAATGGTGCACGCTCAACATCTCGCTGTTGTTGTTGCGTAATTCTTCGAGACAGCTTGTTATCGGATCGTTCTCGTCGTAACAAACAGGATAATAATCAAATAACTCAAAGGCATCCGCCCACGAACGACAGTTATTATGCATGTAGAGGCTGTTCCGGTCAGGGACTAGCCAGTACAATTGAATGTGTTCCGTGATGTCCAGAGTCAGGGCGTGTTCGATGAGACTTTTGATGGGAGCAAAACCGGTATTAAAGGCAATGTAAACGATTGGGCTTGCTTCATCCTCATGCAGGATAAAATGTCCGGTGGGACCTTCTATATTAATAGTATCATTGGGTTTAATCTCATTGGCGATATATCGACTAAACGAATCACTGTCGGTTCGATTAAAATGAAACTGTAAATTCATATCATCACAGGGGCAGCTGGCGACGTGTAATGTTTTCGAGCCAACTCCGGCAATATCGAGATTAACGGTTTGTCCTGCGAGAAAACGCAGTCGCTGTGTGCGTGGGGTTTTGATGTTCAGAGTTGCAATTGAATCATTTAACGGTGTGACCTTGCGCACCCAGGCGGTGATGGATTGCGGGGGGATATCATTTTCATTGCCAGCCTCCTCTGCCTTTAATACCAGATCGGTTACGGCGGTGTTGGAGCAGGTTAAGATATACCCCTGTAATTTTTCTTTTTCAGTGAGTACATAATCGTGGTGGCGTATTTTTTTTGCTTCACCCGAGACAATCTGTGCCATACATTTGCCACAATTGCCATTACTGCAGCCATAATTCAGGGCCAAACCCGAACTCAATCCGGCCTCAAGTATGCTATCAGATCCCTCGACTAAAAATTCATGGCCACTGGGTTCAAGTCGAACCTGCGCTGCAACCACGCGCAAAATTGTGTCGGTAGCAACCATCCGGTATTGCTCGTATTTTCTATCGGCGATGGTTTCGATTTCATCTAGCAACCAGCTTTGTAGATCACGCATCGCAGCGACAGAGTCAGGATGTTCCGCTGAAAATTGTTTAAGACGGGATTTTAACTTATCGATAATATTATAAAAAATACTGATTTCAAGTTTGGATTCAACTAATTCATCCGACAGCATGCTGACGCGGGCGACCAGGGTTTCCATATCTGGGGGCAGGCTCGAGGTACGGTTGCGAGCCTTGATCGCGGCATTATCCATAATGAGTTCGAGTGCTTCAAATATGTCATTGGGTTTGGCATTTACCTCGGGGAAATGCTGGGCAACATCTTCCAGTCGTACCATACCCTCAAAGCTTTGAATGGCACCATCGCGAATATATTTTTGTAGATTGCCGCGTGAGACACCTGCAAGTTTTGCTGCACGAGATACCGTTACGAGTCTGGCCATAAATTCTTAAACGTTTATTAGATTACCGTATTCATACCGG
The DNA here is from genome assembly GCA_003233255.1 of Gammaproteobacteria bacterium. Taxonomy (GTDB): domain Bacteria; phylum Pseudomonadota; class Gammaproteobacteria; order UBA6429; family Thiohalophilaceae; genus SZUA-24. The sequence goes on from QILH01000173.1 coordinate 11,622, forward strand.
CCGAGTGCTAGCCGTTTATATTGGCGAACCATGATGATGGTTTTTTTTAAACTCGGCACATCCAGATAAGGTAAGTGTAGGCCAATTTCTATTTTTCGCCCACGTTCATTTTCATTACCCACTTCAAGAAAAGCGTGTACGCTTGAGCTGCTCGGCGTGAGTGTATTGAGCTGGTGCACAAAATAGCTCAGCGTGTAAACGTGTGCATCCCAGATGATATCCTGGCCCGTAAAGGGGCCGATAAAACGAATATGCTGATAGTCCTGGTTGAAGGGAGATAATTGAGCAAAATCAGTGCCCAGGGATGATAATTCGTGTTTAAAGTCGCTTATAGCCATAAATTAACTGCGTAGGTTATTGAAATTTCGACAAATTAGAGCTGTAATGATAAGGCATAATGAGTCCCCCGTGGTGATATAGTGTTGATGCAATGGCGATGGTAACGACCCAGTTAATTGATGAACCGACGTAAATTTATAACAAATGCGCTATTTAGTAGTCTAGGCAGTGGCCTGGCCCTCGGCAGTTTTGCGGTGCAAGCAGCATCGGTAAAACCGCTATCCAAACCGGTTCATTCCCCAGCCACCAGCCAGAGCGAAAAATCGTTAGCGCTGGATGATGACAAACTCGATAGCCATGTAAAAGATGCGATTTATAAAGCCAAAAATTTCGAGCAGGATTATGCCGATGATATTTATCTGTCCAAACGCCAATCGGTGCTGTTGCGTACTATTTTAAAGCGACTCACCCGCTTACAACGCCTGGTGGGCTATGCCAACTTTAACCTGATCGGTTTTGATTCTGCATTATTGTATGCCAGACGTTATTCGGTCGTAGGTCGGTTTAGCAAACGTGAGATTGCCCTGATCGAGGCGTTGTTTGTTTTTGATGCAAGCAACTATGGATTTTTTGGTAAGAAAGTATCCGATAAACTTACTGATAAAGTAGCAACTAAAAATGTAAAGAAGATTTCCGGGTCAGGACACTATTTATATCAGGGTGATGCCTTAGACTTATATTTGAAACTAAAAAAACAAATTGGCAGTGATATAATTCTGACCTCCGGCATTCGCAGTGTGGTCAAACAGCTACACTTGTTTATCGCCAAGACCGATAAATGTGCCGGTAACCTGTCGCGTGCCGCGCGCTCATTAGCTCCGCCCGGACATTCTTTTCATGGAGTTGGTGATTTCGATGTGGGGAAAAAAGGACTGGGGGCTGCGAATTTTACCAGTGCTTTTATTGATACCGATATACATCAACAACTAACCGATCTGGGTTTAATCGCTGAGCGTTACCCAGAGTCAAATCCATATGGTGTTCGCCATGAACCCTGGCATATAAAGGTGGTAAAGGATGCTTAGAGTATTTTTATGTTTTACAGGATTACTCGTGAGTCTGCTGGCACAGGCTCAGCAATGGGATTTTACGCTACATAAACATACATCGTCTCAAGCCGGCCCGACCTTGTTGGTGATAGGCGGGATTCAGGGCGATGAGCCAGGTGGCTTCAATGCCGCATCACTGTTAGTTACTGATTATGTGATTCACAGTGGCGAAGTCTGGGTAGTACCGAATCTGAATTTCGAAAGCATTATTAAACGCTCGCGTGGCGTGCACGGCGATATGAACCGAAAATTCAAAGGTATGCGGCAAAACGATCCTGAATTTCAACTGGTCGAGAAAATAAAATCGATCATTAAAGATAAACAGGTAGATATTATCTTAAATTTACACGATGGCAGTGGTTTCTATCGGCCAGAGTATGTGGATAAATCACATGGCCCACAACGTTGGGGGCAAAGTTTAATTATTGATCAGACCGAGTTAGTCGACGTGACTTATGGACGACTTGATTTGATTGCAAACAGTATTATCCAGCAGGTAAATTTACGGATTAAAAATAAAGAACATCGTTATCATATTAAAAATACTCAGACTCGATTGGGTAATGTTGAGATGGAAAAAACCTTAACTTATTATGCAATTAAAAATGGCAAGGCCGCCTTTGGCATTGAAGCCAGTAAATCGTTTGGCACCCATTACCGTGCCTATTATCATTTACAAATGATTGAAAGTTTTATGCAATACCTTGGAATAAATTATGAACGCGATCTGGAACTGAGCATTAAAAACGTTAAAAATCGTATTGATAATAACGTTAAACTGGCGCTGTATGAGGAAAAAATGTTTTTTGACATGCGCGACGTTCGTGATCGTTTACGCTATGTGCCAATGAAAAAAGGGGAGCCTCTTTATTTCAGGGCCAGTAATCCACTAATTGCAGTATTAGACAATAAACGCTATTACAATGTTCGTTATGGAAATCGATCCGTGACAAAATTGTTACCGCAGTATTTTGATTTTGATAGTAGTATCAATTCAATATCATTATTAGTCGATGGGGTTAAGAAAGATGTCATGTTAGGCGATATTGTTGCTGTTGATAAACATTTTCAGGTAAACCCTTTAGAAGGGTACCGGGTAAACATTATTGGTTTTACTAAAAAAGGCTATGCCAGTGAGCATGGTTTATCTATTACACAGCGGGACATTAAATCAAGATTTTCTATTGATAAACAGGGAAAATTATTTCGGGTTGAGATTTATAAAGGAGATCAATTTTGTGGCATGGTGTTGGTTGATTTTAGTTCCAGGCCGGTCGCTTCGGCCGAAACGACCCGACTCAACCCCGTTTTCTAAATCAGTATAATACTTTATGTCAAAAAAAATTCTTGCGCCTGCGTATATGCATGAATTCAGATGCCTGGGTGGAGACTGCGAGGATACCTGTTGTCAAAACTGGGATATTCACCTGGACGAAAAACATTTTAAAGCCTTAGCCAGCGCCTTTTCACAGGACGAAAATCAAAAAACCACCTTTGAGAAATATGTGAAAACCTTTGATGAGAAGGAGGCGAGTGAACGAAATTTTGCTTATATTAAAGTAAATGAATCTGGTTTTTGTCCCTTTGTAAATCAGCATGGTTTATGTCATATTCACGCAGAATTCGGTGTTGCCCCGTTAAGCAATATATGTACTTTCTTTCCAAGGTTTTTTTCTCAACGAAATAAAAATACGGAAATGACCGGGGCCTTGTCCTGCCCGGAGGTGGTGCGGCGATGCCTGTTTTCTACAGCGCAGGATTATGAGTTTGCTAGCGTATCGACTTCTATTTTACCACGGGCCGATTTTCCAGTTTCTCATCGGATTGATTTAGGGGACGATTTTTATCAGCAAAAATTTTCCGATGTTAATGAGCAGTTAATTTCGCTAGCTAATGAAGAACAATATGCATTTGAAACACGAATGTACTTCCTTGCCAACTTTGCTTATCGTCTTGCCCCGCATTATCATCAGGACTGTGAAGAGAAACGAAAACTGGTCGACGAAGAGATACTGAGAATAAATAATGAAGATATAAAAAAACAGCTCGATGAATATTTTTATCAATTCAATACCACTGAGCCGGTGGCGATGATTATAGTTCAGTCGATTCTGCAATTGCGTATCCAATATGAGGGTGGCGACAAACTTAGTAAGCTGGCTGGGAAGATTTTAGAAAATTATAAAATCGATCTTGAAAAAGATGAGGATTTCGATGTGTTTGGTGATAATGTCCCCCCTGATATCCTGTGGCAAAAATTCCAGGTACATTGGGAACAACTTAATTCCGTCTACGGCGCACAGCTTGAGGTTTATTTTACTCGCTATGTAACGAATTGTTTACAACGTGAATGGTTTATTGGCATGCCCGATCCGTTCGTTTATATTCACATGCTGAGTATACGCGTTGCCATTCTGCGTTTTTTATTAACCAGCCACCCGCAGATGCTTAATCTACTTAATACGGAATTAATTGAACCATCTGAAAATAAAGCGATACAGGAATTTGATGCTATTGTTGTTGAAGTGGTTTATTTATTCGCCCGCAGTATTGATCACAATCATAATTTTTTGCAGGTTGTATTTCATGCCATGCTCGAACAACAGATGATGAGCTTTGATTATTCGCTGCCACTGATAAAATTCTAATGGAAAAGTTTATCCGTCAACCAGTTCGATAAAAATCTTTCCATCCTTAATGGTTACCGGGTAAGTAGAGATTGGAACAGTGGCGGGTTCTTCCACAGGTTTTCCAGTACGCAAACAAAATCGACTGCCATGCAGCGGACACTCGATGTGATCCTCGCGCAATGCACCTTTCCACAGTTCAGCTTCTTCGTGCGAACACATTTCATCAAAGGCGAAATAATTGTTTTCGATCCGGGCAAGAATAATGCGTTGATGATTCACGTCAAAGCAGGACATCTGGCCCGGTTTAAGTGAATCTGTTGAAGTGACTGGATAGATTTTAGAGATCGGTTTTTCACTATCTGAAGGCATTAAAATTCCTTAATAAACAATATTTTGTAGAACTAATCAGCGACTTAATCAAGGTTGGTTTCAGCTTAACGGGTTTGTGTATTAGTATTCTAACATATAGACTACAGCGCTGTAGAATTGGGTGATTAAATGTTTAGCGAGACCTATAAAAATATGAGTCATGAGGAATGCACCGAGCTGGCGCGATCAATTATGGCGATACTTGATGGCTGGGGTCTTAGTGCTAAACAACTTGCTGATTTGCTTGCGCTACCAAGTGGTACTCCCACGAGAGCTTTACGCCGATATAGAGAAGATACGCCGTTTCCAGATGATTCAACGCTCTATGAACGAGTGGAACACATCATTGGTATTTCGGACGCCTTACGCACCAGTTACCCGCATAATCCACCAATGGCGGCCTTATGGATGAAGCAGGCGAATAAACGGTTTGAAGGTGCGTCCCCAGTTCAGAAAATTGTTCAAGATGGACTGCAGGGGTTGATGTCGGTTCGCAGCCATGTTGACTGCTCATATGACTGGCAGGTAAATCCGTAAGAGTTTATGTTTGCTCGCATTTTTAACGCCTGCGGCGTTTGCGACCTTCGTATTGAGCGATCTGTCGAGCAATTTCTTCGTAGGGTAGAGCGTCTAAGCTACCAAATTTAGCTTTGGCTTGTTCAATCAGACAAAAAATATTGTCTATTTGCTCATCTGGTGGTGGCTTACCTGTGACGATATTATTTAACCCCAGTACCCCACCGGTTTGTAGCTTGATCTCTTTTGCGTGCGGTAATGGCCCTTCGATTTTAGTGAGTTTCAAGGCAAACAGGGCCTTGCTTCTTAATTGCGATAATAAAAGCTCGCATTGGCTATTTGCCGGGTTACTATTACAGGCAATGCCTTCACGATCGGCGAGGCAAAAACGGTGGGCATGTTCACACATAGTTTGGCGGGACAATATACTTTTTTCAAACACGCACCGTCGCTGATTAAATTCGTGATAGGTCTCCCGATATTCGCCTTCTTCCATATTATATTGCTCCGCTTATTTTTCCCATTCACGAGTGACCGTTTTCTCTCGGGTCTTAAGTAACTCTTCTTCGGCAAGCAGCTGATTATCAGCAAAAATTATTTTTAGTTCGGAGTCGTTATCGTCAGCTTGCTCTGCTCGCATCGATTTAACCAGGTTCCTGGCTTCTTTATACCCGTCGAAATTGTTAATGAGTTCAAGGTTTTTAACAATGGCGGTGGGGCCGTGATTGATACGGAAAATGAAGTATGGCATATTGTTGTTTCCTGTCGTTTAACTCAACCAAGTATAACCAAAATCAGTAAAATCTAGAACTATCAATTTATGAAAACTAAAAAACAGTTACTTGCCGTTGTTGAGCTAGGCGGTTATCCAGATTTTTCGCCAATCTATGAATCCATGGGTTTTGAGGTGAGCATGGAAAACTCTGTACGAAATGCCATTCGTACCTTAAAAAAACTGAAACCTGAGGTGGTAGTCGCGGAATTTAATTTCCAGTCCGATTTTAGGGATAGAACCAGCAATCTCGAATCGCTACTATCAACCATGCAATGGCTTGATAAATCTGAGATTGTTATTTTTTTTGAAAAGGAATATGAACATCAGCTGGAGAAGTTGAAGGTGCAATACACGCTGCACTCAACACTGTCGTTTCCGATTGACGAAACCTGTTTACGACAGGCCCTGCATGAACTCAATCAGCCTGAATGAGCTCAAGTCCGTCTTCGGCAACTTCGCGTACTTCAGGGTGTTTATCGCTTAGACATTTTGTTAGCAGTGCTTTTATCTTTTTCGACGGAACCATTCCGATATAATGACAGGCATCGGCACGCACCCGATGATCCTCGTTATTGAGTAGTGCTTCAAGACTCGGTAGTATGGTCGTTAATATATTATCACCGCTAAAACTTTCTATTACCGCACCCAGACCAATGCGTGCCTGAATTGGACTGGTTGAATCTGCCAAAATGTGCAGTGAGATTTCTAACCATTCAGGGTGTTTGCGAATCAAGTTTTCGATTTGCGTAAGGTGACCCAGCTCCAGGGTTTCTGTTATATAACGCAAGATGCCAATGGGGGTGTTGGCGTGGCTGACCCAGTATTCTATTTCGGCTGCGGTGTGCGAACCCGAAAATTCAAGATCGTTTATTTTGAACCAGGGTACCGAGCGCACATTAAATTTTTCAGCGAGTCCCGGCTGGGTGGTCAGATCAAAGGTTTCAAATTCATTAAGCTTGCCTTGCTCAGTGAGGCTAGTAAAAATTTTACTGACGTTCGGGCAATGGGCGCAATGCGGGGACGTAAACAGAGTGACCCGGCAGTCTGGGTCGGGATATCTAATCATCAGTGATAAAGGCTAAGGCCAGTCCGTCGTTATCGACGCGTATCACACGTGCTTTGACCAACGGGGGGTCGCCGTCGCCAAGATTATTTTTTATTCTTATATGCACAATCGTTCCTTCCGGGGGAAGGTTATTCATGCCTTTTTCAAGGTAGACGCCACCGTTACTTAAATCGCGAGTTTGTAATGAACGCTCCTGATTATCATCGCTAAGCAGTTCAACGTCTAACTGTATCGGCAAGCGACTTTCTTTTCGTTTATTATCCATGATGGGTTTATCTGATTGTCAGGCTTCAATATCCGGGATGAGTTTGCTTTCGAGTTTCAGCACCATATCTTTCAGGCCGAGTTTTCTTTTCTTGAGTCGTCTTAGTTGTAATTGATCAACCAGAGGATCGGCGGCTAAACGGTGAATAATGTCATCAAGATCCCGGTGCTCAACGCGTAATTCTTCAAGCCGTTGTTTAATTGCCTCAACGTCGGTTTCATCTATGTCATCCATACAGCGCAATTTACCTTTTCTACGTCACAGAATTTAACATATTGTCCATTAAGCCGCCAGATATCATCCTGCCGTCATTCTGATTCAGCAGCTAACCATTTAAAGATAGTTGACCTGTTCATTGGCTGCAAAAAAACAGGAAAAAATAGGGGTCAGAGAGGTATTTTTTCCAGTAATATATTGATTCCCGCTTGCGGGTAAAATAACGGAATAACAAAAAATACCTCTCTGACCCCTATTTTTTCCTGTTTTTTTATTTGGGCAGCAATTTGGCCAGCGCCAAATTGAGTTGCTGCAGAATGGCGTGATCACCGCCTCGATCGGGATGGTGTTGCATAACGAGCTGTCGATAGCGTTGCCGTATTGCGTCGTCGTCAACGGGATCGGTTAATTCCAATAGTGCCAGGGCATCAGTACGTGAGTCGTTTCGGGTCAACGCTAACCAGAATTTCCCTAATAAATCATCGATTTGTACAGAATCGGTTGATTCCAGGTTGGAAATATCAAGGTAATAGGCCCGCAGCGGGTCGAGTGGACTGATATGCTGAGATCCGCGGTGATAGGGCCAGAGGCGAATTTGCAGGGCCGATATCTGCAACGCGCCGGTTTGCGCCTCATAATAGTCCTGTTGCAGCCGGTACAGGCAGTGAAAAAGCAGGAAATGCCGTTGGAACAGCACGAATGCATCGGACTGACACTGGGAAAAATAGCTCAAATTTTCTCCTAGCACGGTCAGGAACTCATATTCTGAGGTTCCACTGGGGTAGTCTGCCAACACTTGTTGTATCGGCTTAAACAGGGTCTCAGGGGCAGGATATTGGAGGTTCATTGACCCATCGGTGTTTGCAGTGGCTGGTTATCATGGAAAGGCTCGCAACGGTGGGATTGAGTTTATTTGTCAGGGTCGGTTTTGCGGGTCAATTGGTCGATGGAGACCACCACGTTTTTGGGCGCGTTGGACTCACCAGCAAACGTTGGACGCATATTTTGCTCGTTTCCATTGGCCAGGTTAAGTTCACTTTCGCGAGCCGTGATCAGGGCCAGGCAGTCACGAATTCCGAGAATGGTATTTTCGGCCAGAGGGTGGCGTAGACCGGGTTTGACATGGGTATCTCGGGCAACATCGGTTAACACGCGTTTGACCATCTGTAATATTTCTTGTTCTTTGCTGCTGTCCTGCTCTGACATATTGGAATCCACGCGGGTTATTTAGCGTCCGCATTATACCTGAGCGTATATGAGCGTATATAGGGGCATGCTAAAATTTTACGCGAAATAACTGAAATCGGAATCTAATGAATAAATTCTATCGACAACTAGTTCTGTGTCCACAAGATCCATACTGGATTTCAACTGCTCAGGAAACAAATGCGGCCGGCCAAAGCAAGCTTGTACCGGTTTTACGCTCCGTGGGACTGATTGCCGATCAGGTTGTG
>QILH01000027.1 GCA_003233255.1 Gammaproteobacteria bacterium
AATCTTATATTAGTCAGGCGATCATACTCCTTGAAGTAATAATTAGTATAACTTTTGGTTCTATAACGCTGACGAGCTTAATCTGCATATAAAAAAACCCCAGCTAGTTAAACTAACCGGGGTTTTATTTTATTTCATTATTTAAAGTTCTGACCAGAACATTTCTTTTTTTTTGTATTGTAGTTTCCGCATTTGAGTTTTACCCAATCTGAAATAACGTCCTTGCTGCCTGGCAGGAAATCGGACCATGCATCGCCGGGTACAGTGCCTTCTGTTTTCCACACCACTTCAAATTGACCGTCTTCCTGAATTTCGCCAATCAATACTGGCTTGGTCAGGTGATGGTTTGGTAACATTTCAGCAATACCACCGGTCATATTTGGAACCTTGATTCCGATTATGGCTTGTTCAACTTTATCGGTATCGGTGGATTTTGCTTTCTCTACCGCCTTGACCCACATGTTGAAACCAATCACCGTTGCTTCCATAGGATCGTTGGTAACACGCTTCTTGTCTTTAATAAACGCCTGCCACGATTTAATGAAGGCCGCATTTTCTTTCGTATCCACACTCATGAAATAATTCCATGCGGCTAAGTGACCCACCAGTGGCCTGGTATCGATACCTGATAGCTCTTCTTCACCAACCGAAAAAGCAACAACCGGGATGTTCTCAGCAGAAATGCCCTGGTTGCCTAACTCTTTATAGAAAGGCACATTCGCGTCGCCATTGATGGTGGATACAACACCCGTTTTCTTGCCGGTTGAACCAAATTTCTTGATGTCCGACACAATGCTCTGCCAGTCAGAATGACCAAACGGTGTGTAATTGATCATGATGTCTTTCTGTTTGACGCCTTTGGCTTTTAAATAGGCCTCTAAAATTTTATTGGTGGTACGAGGATAAACATAATCCGTACCTGCTAATACCCAACGTTTAACACCCACGTCATTCATTAAATAATCAACCGCAGGAATCGCCTGTTGATTTGGTGCCGCCCCGGTATAGAAAACATTTTTAGATGACTCTTCACCTTCATACTGAACCGGGTAGAACAATAAACCGTTTAATTCTTCAATAACAGGTAATACTGATTTACGTGATACCGATGTCCAGCAACCAAAGATAACATCAACCTTTTCTTTTTCGATTAACTCGCGGGTTTTTTCCGCAAATAAAGGCCAGTTTGAAGCCGGGTCAACCACCACCGCTTCCAGCTTTTTACCTAACAAACCACCTTTTTTATTTTGTTCAGCCACCATCATTAAAACCGTATCTTTCAATGTGGTTTCACTAATGGCCATGGTGCCTGACAATGAATGTAAAACACCGACCTTAATCGTATCCGCTGCCTGTACGGACATAGCTAAACCAAAAACAGCTGTACTGACTACGGTGTATTGCGCCAGTTTTATAAACCAGTTACGCATGACTAACCTCCGAGAAATTATTTTTTTGATATCCAATTAGGAAATGGTGCTAAAGCGAAAACTTCAGGTATCGCTTTAGCACCTAATTTTAGATCTATATTTTTAGTTCTTAGAAACCGTATGTTACACCAACCACCATGGAATCATTGTAGTCAACACCCGCACGGTCTTCTCCCGCAAAAGTGTATTGTACATAGGCTTCGGCACCGGTTTTACCAATAGGCTTAGATGCCGTCACATTAAGATAACGGAAACCACCACTACTGCTTGTCGCCGTACCGAGTTCACTATTATCGCTAGTGTCATAGGTGTAATAACTGTAATCAACCGCCAAACCAATATCACTGGCAACGGTCGTAGACCAACCGGCTTTCCAGTAAATGTCACCCGAGTTACCCCACCAACCATCGGTCAGCAGATACTGTGCGCCAACATAGAAATCCTTAAAGGTTAAGGTGCCGGTTGCTTCTAACAGATTAGAGTCGTCAACATTAATATAGAAATATTGAATGAAACCGACATCATAACCAAAACCTTTACCGAACGAACCTGAATAACCACCATAGAAATCATTCTCAAAACCATTGGTGTTTGTTTTGTTATCCGCTGGGGCTTCATATGAATAGCTCAAGTTCGAGAACCACCAACCTGCATACCAACCATCTTCGTGCGTCCAGTCCACACCACCTTGTATAGCCGTTCCAGTATTCTCTTCAAAAATACCACGTAATAAATACTTCGAGTGGATACCCACATTATAAGAAACTTCCGCCTGGGCGGTTTGCGGCGCCACAAAGCTGCTACCCATCGCCACAGTTGCCGCCATCGCCACAGCGGTAAGGTTAAGTTTTAAAGATTTCATTTTTCTACTCCTAAGTAGTGAATGTTTTATATAATTTTTTTTAGCTCGTACTCACTAAATGCGTCACAACGGTGCATTTCCTCCCATCATTCAGCGCTAGAACTAATGAACACAACCTATGTAGGGCATAAGAGCAAGGGTCGTGCCAATCTGATTATGCTTTAATAATCAATATGTTATCGAAAATAAGCCAGTCATTTACATTTGTAAATGTACTATTAAAGTGCGCATGCACCCTGCAAATGAACCAAGTTGGTGCCTACCAGAATATTTATATGTCCTTACTCGTTTGAGCAATCTTAGCCCACACGACTTTCGGTGAGCATGCCTTGTTCGATCAAGGTTTGTTCTATTTTTTCCAGACCTTCACCGGTCTTTAAGTTCGTAAAAATGAATGGCCGTTCACCCCGCATCTTTTTCGCATCGCGCTCCATCACATCAAGTGAAGCGCCCACGTAGGGAGCCAGATCGATTTTGTTGATCACTAATAAGTCGGACTTGGTAATGCCCGGGCCGCCCTTTCTAGGAATCTTATCACCAGCGGAGACGTCGATAACGTAGATGGTAAAATCCGATAACTCCGGGCTAAAGGTCGCACTCAGGTTATCACCGCCACTCTCAACCAACACCATGTCCAGATTTTCAAAGCGTGCATTCAGATCGGCCACCGCGGCCAGGTTCATGGAGGCATCTTCGCGAATTGCCGTATGCGGGCAACCGCCGGTTTCAACACCAATGATGCGATCTTCACTTAAGGCCGAGCGTTTAATTAAAAACTGGGCATCTTCTTTGGTATAGATGTCATTGGTCACTACGGCAATATTAAAACGTTCACGCATCGAATGGCACAGCGCCTCAACTAAGGCCGTTTTACCTGACCCAACCGGGCCACCTATTCCAACTCGTAACGCTTGATCTTGTGACATAAATAATTCCTCTCTTAATAAATACAGCCATGCGCAGTATATAAATTATTCCCTTCGGCTTGCACAAACCTTTTTCCTGTAACACGCACCAATCAGTATGTGACCATACATAGCGTCAACGAAATCCCCTTGCTTCTATTCCCGGTTAACTGCTGCCAAAATTTCGGGTCGTATCAAGGCGACTGAAGCCTGGATCTGACATCTATTATAACGACGGAAAGATTAGGCCATTTAGCAGAGGAAAATTCTTCGCTCAACATATCGATCCAGCTGTCAAAATGCGATTCTTTTAGTTCAGTAATCAGTAAGCCCGCCATTTTCTCTTTAACGGTGGCATCTGTGAAAAAATCGTCCAGCTTATATTTTTTCTGCAGCACACCCATATCTTCAAACCCATGTTGGCCACCACAGGTGACCATTCTTACTGCCAACAACACCAGGATCTCATCGCATGCACCGTATTTATCAACCAGGCTTAAAATACAGGAGCTCTCATAGACCTCGTGATCCATATCAAACGTCTTAATCATATTGATAAATACCGGAATATATTTTTTATTTTGTAACGCCAGCAGAAAAGCTGGATATAAACCAAATGTAACCTCTTCGTGACTGTATAGGGCGCAGAAACGTCCGTGCTTTTTACGAGTAACGATTATATTTTTACAAATGTCTTCGATAAGAAGGAGGTTTTTCTCTTGCTGACAGGCTTGAGCATAGAAGCTACATTCTGAGTCAATATGAATATCCCCCAGGCCATTTAATACTATGTCTTCGAGTTCCTCACCGGTATTTATATTAAGATATTCAATTTGTACCACGCCATAGTCGTCGGTAGCGGCCAGGTTGCTAAAACTCGGATCTTGTATAAATGTATTTATCCGGTTCAATGCATCCAGAATAGTCTCGTTTGATTCAGGATTAATTTCAATAATAAGCTCCATAGCAAACCTTAGCGTTTCAATATATTGATAACCATTATGGGAAATAATTGTCAACACTGGCATTGTAATCTGGCCGGTTATTTATGTTGTCACTATGAGCGAAACAATCTGGAATACTGTGTTTCGTGCAATGCACTGGCGATTCCAATTGCGGGTGCAAGCATACCAATTTCTTCGTCTTCTATCTTTAACCCAGCCTCTACCGCTACGGGTATATCTTCCGAGATCGATAACAAAATCCGTTGTCCTGCAGTTTGTCCTAACGGCACTAACTTTATCGCAGCAGCGACCTGATTTTCTAGCCAGGTCCACAGATAGCCGTAGGAAATTTCTTCAACCGATATTTTCCACTCAACCGCCGCAAGTGCCAATAATGTGGCAAAGCAGGCACTGTCTGATTGTGTATAGTCTTTAGCCTGTTTAATATCCAGATCCGTTAATAATATCGCCAGCGCACGGCCTAATTGTCGATCTTCAGCCACTAACTCACTGGATTCACGAGAAGCGATTAGAAACTGACTCCATTGTTTGACTGCACATTCATCGTTATCGATCCAGGCCTGGTGTAGACGTTTTAATACCGGAATATCAAGATGACATAAACTGTGTTTGATCTGCCCCAGTATCCATTGCTTTACATCATCTTCATCGGCAATCCACTCGGCATCCAGCGCGTATTCTAATCCCTGAGAATAAGCATACGCGCCCACAGGTAAAGCTGGGCTAATGAGTTGCCATAAGCGCAACATAGAAAGTGATTGTTGTTGCTCTATACACATATAGGACTCAAATCAACATGATTAATGACTGTGTTGGTGTCCACCACCATAGGCCCCCGCTTCCGGTTCAAAAGTTGCTTGTACGCAAGTTGTTTTGACACCTAAACCGGCCAACATGTCGTCCAGAACATGATCGTGTAAATAACGAATGCTTTTTTCGTTTATCTGTAATGGCACGTGACGATTGCCTAAATGATAACAGACACGGGCAAACAGGCTGGCATCCTATCGAAACGGTTTCCTGCGCGGCCTTGATCATGATCACCGTTCCATCTTCGGCCTTGATCGCATCACCGCCGCGTAAAATAGTTCCACGCGGTAACATCAAACCAATATCGCTGCCGTTATCCAGGGTCGCTTTTAGGCGACTCTTTTGCCTCAATTCATACGGTAAGGTCAGCGTCTGGTCATAATCATGTTGATGATCTAACACTTCGTTTGCTTTTAGCATTTTTAATAGCCTTAAAACAAAAAATATTTTTGCGCCAGCGGTAACACCTCGGCCGGTTCGCAGGTTAACAGTTCGCCATCAGCACGCACTTCATAGGTCTGCGAATCAACTTCAATGTCAGGCTGGTAGTCATTCAGGCGCATGTCTCTCTTACGGATATTCCTTGTGTTACTGACCGCCGCCACCTGTTTTGATAATTTCAGTTGATCGGCCACACCCGCCTCCAGACCGGCTTTCGATAAAAAAGTTAGGCTGGTATAAGCACGCGCACCGCCTAAGGCACCAAACATGTAACGATAGTGCACAGGTTGTGGGGTCGGGATGGAGGCATTGGGGTCGCCCATCGGTGCGGCGGCAATGAAGCCGCCTTTAATTATTAATGCCGGTTTGGCGCCAAAAAACGCCGGTTTCCATAACACCAGATCCGCCAGTTTTCCTACTTCGACCGAACCGACCTGATCGGCAATACCATGCGTGATCGCCGGATTGATCGTATATTTTGCAACATACCGTTTGGCACGATGATTATCGTTTCGATCGCTGTCCTCGATTAATGGGCCGCGTTGCACTTTCATTTTATGTGCGGTCTGCCAGGTCCGCGTGATCACCTCGCCGACTCGTCCCATGGCCTGTGAGTCTGATGCGATCATCGAAAATGCGCCGAGGTCATGCAGGATATCTTCGGCGGCAATGGTTTCACGACGAATACGTGACTCGGCAAAGGCGACATCTTCGGCTATCCTGGGATCCAAATGGTGGCACACCATTAACATATCCAGATGCTCATCAATAGTATTAACGGTATAAGGTCGCGTTGGGTTGGTGCTTGAAGGCAGGACATTCGCTTCGCCACACGCTTTTATAATATCAGGTGCATGTCCACCACCCGCACCTTCGGTATGATAAGTATGGATGACCCGATCTTTAAACGCGGCCAATGTATCCTCAACAAAACCCGACTCGTTTAAGGTGTCGGTATGAATCGCGACCTGGATATCACTTTGTTCGGCAACCGTTAAGCAATTATCGATCGCCGCGGGAGTGGTGCCCCAGTCTTCATGTAATTTAAGGCCCATCGCACCGGCGGCCACCTGCTCGATTAACGCATCGGGAGTACTGGCGTTACCTTTACCCAAAAATCCAAGGTTCATGGGTAACTCATCCGCCGCCTGTAACATGCGATGAATATTCCAGGGACCAGGGGTGCAGGTGGTCGCATTGGTGCCGGTGGCTGGGCCCGTTCCACCACCGAGCATCGTGGTGATGCCCGACATCAGAGCCTCTTCGATTTGTTGTGGGCAAATAAAATGAATATGCGCATCGATGCCCCCGGCCGTTAGTATCTGTCCTTCACCCGCAATCGCTTCGGTGCCGGGACCGATCACGATATCAACACCGGGTTGTACGTCGGGATTACCGGCCTTACCGATACCACTAATACGACCATCTTTTATACCAATGTCGGCTTTAACGATACCCCAGTGATCGAGTATTAAGGCATTGGTGATAACCGTATCGACCACATGTTTGCTCGTCAACTGACCCTGCCCCATGCCATCACGGATCACCTTGCCACCACCGAATTTTACCTCGTCACCGTAGACGGTTTTATCTTCTTCGACTTCGATAATAATTTCGGTATCGCCCAGTCGCACACGGTCGCCCCTGGTCGGGCCGTACATCTCGGCATAGGCCTGTTTGCTAATCTTGCTCATTGCGATTATTCCTTATCGTTCAATGTGGCTGGAGTAATTCCAGTGTGGTTACTTAATGGAATTAACCTTTTCTATTGATATTTATTACAACGAACCCATGATCTTTCCATTAAACCCGAAAACCTTTCGGTTACCGGCATAGGCAACCAGTTCCACCTCACGTGTCTGCCCTGGTTCAAATCGTACCGAGGTGCCCGCAGCAATGTTTAGCCGAAAGCCTTTTGTCGATTCACGATTAAAGTCCAGGGCGGTATTGGTTTCATAAAAGTGGTAATGTGATCCAACCTGGATTGGGCGATCGCCGGTATTCGCGACACGGATGGTTTTGGTTTCTCGTCCTGAGTTTAATTCAATATCCCCTTCTTCAATAAAATATTCACCGGGTTTCATTTTGAATTCCTCATATCGTTTTTATGTTTTCTTTGTTGTTGTAAATTTCTTCGTTATATCTATATTTAATTGGCATAAGCTTGGTCACAATCCGTATATATAATGGGGTTCCCGCGCCCAGGGAGGGACGACAGAAACGAAGGGGAACGGAAGTGATTCATGAGAAAATGACTCTTTCATACTATCGGGTTATGTACCGTAACCAACTTGGTGCCATCAGGGAAGGTCGCCTCTACCTGCACATCAGGGATCATGTCGGCAATGCCGTCCATTACATCATCGGCATTTAACAGTGTTGTGCCATAACTCATCAGCTCCGCAACCGTCTTACCTTCGCGAGCGCCTTCAAGGATCGCTGCTGAGATATAGGCCACCGCCTCAGGGTAATTGAGTTTCAAACCTTTCTCTTTGCGGCGCTCAGCTAACAAACCGGCGGTAAAAATCAACAGTTTGTCTTTTTCTCTCGGTGACAGTTCCATTACACTTTACTCCACACTCTATATATTATGTATTCCAGATTCGCGGTAACTCGGCGGGCCGTCCAATCCACTCCATCCGTAACGCCTGCCAGACCCGGGTAAAATATTCACGTGTTTCCATCCCCTGGTTCGCCAGACATCGGCATACCAGTACGTCATTTATCAAGGTTACGCTACCCAGGCCATTATTGACCGTTTCAACCGAGCGCGCCAGCTCAAGCATCGCTTTATTTGCGCTAACCACAACCATCAAACCCATCACGGAATAACCCGCCATACCCCACTTTGCATTTAAAAGCTCACTGCCGCCTGTTAAAGCAACGCGCTCAATCAAAAGCGGTTTTTCTGCCCGCCAAATTTCAAAGGCCTGGCGACAATAACCATCGTTAAATAATTCGCCACTTGCCGGCCGCCCAAGGCATACGATCTCCCAACCGGCAAAATTAGCCTGTGAGGTTAAATCAATACGTGTAACGGTATTCACGTGAGCTTGATTAAATAGTATCGTGTCCTGTGGTAACCACTCTAAAATCGCATTATCTGCAACACTTAAGTTTTGATTCTGTCGAGCATGACGATCATCACAACGATAAAACTTGGTCGATGCAGGCGTGGTTACTAATGCGTGCGCATCAGACTGAACATCGATATTGACGGTTAATTGATCACCTCCCACTACGCCACCTGGAGGGTGCAATAAGTATGTATGGCAAACCTCATCGCCCTCAGGATAAAAAGGCTTTTGTGTGACTAAAGGTCCAACGTGTTCTCGTCTGGCAATAACCGAGCGACCACGTGATTTTTTATAAGATAGTGACAACTCTGCATGCCAGCAACGCGTGTCCTGTTTATTTGTTGAGGCCAAACTCATGCGAGTGTCCCAACTAACATTACACTGCCCACACCAATTGCACCAATGCCTAATATTGATCTAATCAGGCGAAATATTTTTTCGCTATACAAAATAACCAGATTCGAAAAATAACCCAGTAACCCCCCAAACACCAACATCGCAACGATCACACCCAGGCTAAAGATAATTAAATACATAAATCCAACCATCGGTTGCCGAGACATAGTAACGGGGATGATTGCCAGTAACGGTGCCGAACCGGCCAGACCATGTAACATGCCCACAAACAACGCAGTATGACTATGCTGGTGAGAATTTTGTTTCGCATGCGAATGCCAGTGAGCGTGGCTGGGGAGATCATCGTGTTGATGAAAGTGAATGTGGATGCGTCGTCGCCAGACGTCATACAAAACATACAAACCAATGAGGATCAATATTGCCGCAACCACCCTTTCGGCATACAGGCTCAATGCTTCGGGCAAGCTCACACCCAGTACGAACACAAACAGTCCTACCACAAATAGCGTTAAACCATGCCCACCAGCCCACCTTAGACAAAACTGAATATTGGATTTTATGCCACGTCGACCCGATGCCAGATTGCTAACGGCCATAATATGATCCGCATCAAGCGAATGCAGTAGGCCTAAGCCAAAAGCTAACGTCAGTAACACCGGAATCTGGCTGTAGTCCACTACGGCTCCTTCTTATTAAATTAGTGAGAGCGAGGCCTGATTATAATAAGATGCTCCTCGAACATGCAATGCTCGAACAGCAGCAGGGGGAAAAATATCATTTCCCTGTCGGCAATGAAGCTAAAGTCGAAAGAGGAAATGAGGAGAGAAAGGCTAAGTAATGATCGATTACTCTAAAAACAAATTCCAACTCCGGTTCCGTCGGTTAATGTTCTCATAAAGGCAACCAGTGCATCATAATCTTCTGGTGCGGTTAATCCCAATCCAGTAAACGTACCCGCACCCAGTTCAACTGCGATGTTCCTGTTTACCTCTGGTGTAATAAATTCATTCGCCACATCAATATCATAATGTTGAACAACATCGTCGAGCGTTGCAAGCGCACCATTATGCATATAGGGAGCCGTTAATTCGACATTACGCAGAGTTGGAGTTCTAAATTTACCGTCCTCGGCTGCTACCGGCGGCACAAGCCGGCCACCGAGCCCCAGGTCAACGAAGTTTATGTTCGCTATGTTGGCCGGGTTATTTGGGTTGCGAGGTACACCGATATTGAAATATTGGAAATTGGTCAACAGCACTTCGCCCGAAACAGGATCCGGAGTTATGGTATGACAGCTTGAGCATTTACCGCCGTCAGGATCATCGAATATATCCAGACCAGCCTGTTCCTGCGTACTCAGCGGATACAGTGCAGCATCCTGTAAAAAACAATCAAATTTAGAATTAAACGGATTCATTTCATCAGAGCGTTCAAATGTAGCTATCGCCTCAGCGATTCGATCATAGGCCGTGTCGGTATTATTGAATACATCATCACCGTATACCTGCATAAACTCATTGGCATAAGAACCGTTTTGCACTTTGTCAACAACAGCTTGTTTATCTGCGTTTGCCATCTCAACAGCATTCAAAAACGGGTCTTTAGCTTGCTCTTCAAGAGTATCTCTTCGACCATCCAGAAACTGTCCACCCGCAAAGATCTGACCGCGAACCGGATCGGTAATCTGTGCAAAGGCAGGTATAAATTGGGCATAAGCCGCAGTCGGTGCATTTCGGTCACCAAACTCACCGGTAATTGAACCTTCCGATACCGGCGCCGCCATAGTGACATCGGGATCGGCAAAACCAGACGCCGCCGCATGGCAGGATGCACAACTTTGATTGTTGTTTTCCGACAGCCGGGTGTCTTCAAAAATTAATTTTCCTACTTCTTCTTCGGTTGCAGTAGTACCCCCCGTTGGCGTTCCAGAGCCACCCGATCCGCATGCCGCTAATAAAAGGAAAACAATTGATAGACCGATTATAGATATATATTTCATACTGACCCCGCTAATTACTCACTCAAAATACCCTACTCATGCCAGATGGAAGGCTAATTTAAGTAAAACACAGCATTATCCTTGTGGATATTTTCTTAATTGATCTGAATCAAGTTCTGGCTACTTCACAACGGGATGTTCGACAGAGTGTGCGTGTGATCACATTTATGATTGGAGCTAAAGCATTGAGGAGAAACCGTAAAACAAAGGTTTGAAAAAGCCGAAAGCCCGCAAAAGCGGGCTCTCAGATTATTAGACTAAATTATTTTATAAAAAATCAAAGGTTTTAACACCGGTAATAAACACATTCGTATCATCCGTGTTGTTATCTCGATCAATTGAGGTCGCGGTCAGACTGAAATCAATTCCGATGAGCATTTTACTCACACCAATAGAAACATCTTCTGCACCGGTTCCACTATCAGGATCGTAATTACCATAATGTAAATGAACATTGTAGTCTTTCGGCAACGCAAATGAATATTTCAAATCAATATACGAATAATCCGTATTACCCGGGCCATCAGTGTTGCCGGCATAATAGGTGAGTGAAACATCTTTAAATGCAGCACCAAAAAAGACCTCGTCTATATCAGCAAGGTTAACACTGGAATACTGATAGGTGATGTAACCCACATCAAATGATACGCTTTCATTTAATTTGAAGTTGTAACCTGCATAGAAATCCGTTTCAAAGCCTTTATCACCCGTAGGCGTTTCAACATTTGATGCCCACGCACCGACATACAGACTCCCATCGTGTTCAAATTCATGGGTGTAATCGACTCCGCCCTGGATCGCTATATTATCATCCGTCTGCGTTTCACCACGGAACACATAGTTGGTGGTCGCACCGACATTGGCGGTTAATTCCGCCTGAGCCACACCTGCAATGGCCACCAGACCCACACCTAGCAAAATTGATTGTTTAATGTTTGATTGCATGTAAAACACTCCTTAAATTCATGCGCATAGCGTAAACTTCATTTGTAACCGATTTTAAATTGCGGTTCGTTAAATTTTGGGCAATTATACCAGCTATCAAGCCGAATAATACGGTTCACTGCACAATTATGGGGCATTTGTAGAAGGAGACCCGCATGACAATAAACCCTATCGAAAACATGGTTAATCAGATCCTGGATAAACTCCCACAAGGCGCCGATGTTCTGCGCGAGGATATTAACCAGAATTTAAGAGCCGGGCTCAGTATAGCCCTGAAAAAAATGGATCTGGTTACCCGCGACGAGTTCGACGCACAAAAAGCCGTACTGGAAAAAACCCGTGAAAAGTTACATCAACTTGAAACGCAGGTGCAAGCGCTCGAGAAATCCTAGACTGTAGGAATATCCTTATTCTATCTTCAGCCTTGTCCTACAGTTTCTAATTAATTCGTCCCGTATCATCCGGTGTTCTAATCATACTATTTTAGTGTGACGTTTTTTCGCAAGGAGGCGAACTATGTCATTGGCCAATACCTATACGCGTGCCCAGTCGGGGATCCATGCTCTGCCAGTGAATGTTGAGATCCACTTGTCGGGTGGGCTACCCAAAATATACATCGTCGGTCTGGCAGAAACCGAGGTCAAAGAAAGCAAGGAACGCGTCCGAGCCGCTATTTTAAATTCCCGGCTTGATTTTCCTGCGCGCCGCATCACCATTAACCTGGCTCCCGCCGATTTACCCAAAGGGGGCGGGCGTTTTGATCTGGCGATCGCCATCGGGATTCTTGCCGCGTCCGGACAACTGCCAAACGATACACTAGACCAATACGAATTTCTGGGCGAACTGGCTTTAAGCGGGCAGCTACGTCCAGTCAAAGGTATCATACCGGCGGCAATGAAATTACGTGACAGGAATCGAATCCTGGTCATACCCAAATCTAATTTAAAAGAAGCCCGCCTGGTCAGCGGGATTCGTATTTTAGCCATCAATCATTTAGTGGAAATCTGCGGTCACATCAGTGGCCAACAAAAACTCGAATTCGAAACATTCATGCCGGCCGATGCGCATAGTAAAAATTATGCCCATGATTTGTGCGACGTACAGGATCAACGCTACGCTAAGCGTGCCCTGGAGATCGCCGCCGCGGGTGGACATAGCCTGTTATTCATTGGCCCACCCGGAACAGGTAAAACTATGTTGGCCTCACGTTTGATCAGTATTTTGCCGGAGATGACTGAGCAAGAAGCATTGGAGAGTGCCGCCGTGTATTCAATCGGTAATCAGGGCTTTGATCACGAACAGTGGATGCAACGGCCCTATCGCGCGCCACACCACACCGCCTCCGGTGTGGCGCTGGTGGGAGGGGGTTCCTATCCACGGCCAGGCGAAATCAGTCTCGCTCACCACGGTGTTTTATTTCTGGATGAATTGCCGGAATTCGATCGTCGCGTGCTGGAAGTCTTGCGCGAACCTATTGAGTCGGGAACTATTACTATCTCACGTGCGGCGCGTCAGGCAGAATTTCCTGCGCGTTTCCAGCTGGTTGCTGCGATGAACCCTTGCCCCTGCGGTTATCATGGCCACCCGAATGGGCAATGCCAGTGTAGCGCTGAACAGGTACACCGATATCGCACACGTATATCAGGCCCACTATTGGATAGAATCGATATGCATGTTGATGTGCCCAGCATTAACTTTTCACAGCTACAGAAAACCGATAGCTACGAAGAAAGTAGTTCAGACGTTCGTAAGCGAGTTTGTGCCGCACGTCGACAACAACATCGGCGAAGCGAAAAACCCAATACCTTGCTCAGCAACCATGAACTTAAACATGTCTGTCATCTCAATGATGAGTGTATACAGATATTAGAACGCGCCAGTGAGCAACTGGGGTTATCCGCCCGTGCCTATCACCGAGTTTTACGTCTGGCCCGAACCATTGCCGATATTGATCGAAAAGAAAATATCACCCCCGCCATCATTGCTGAGGCAATCGGCTATCGCCGACTGGATCGGCAAACACCTCTGTTTACGCATTAAGGCACCTGTTTCATTATTTATTTTGCACCCATAATAACGCTGCACTGGCTATTTTTCTTTTGCTGTCGTACATGTACTTGTTTTGCTAAACTGTATTAAACCACCAACAAGTGCATTAACTATTTTATTAACCGATTCTAATCCTGTTAGCGGAACTCTGCGCACCCTCTGGCGGGGCCTGCGAGTAATAGCACATCTTTCACTGGGTATTGTTGTTACCAGTATTTTACGCATCGTAAATGGGCGATATTGGTATGCCTCTGATTTTGGACGAGTAGTCGTCCTGTGGTGGACCAAAACCGTAAATCGCATCGTTGGCATCCGTATCGTTCAATACGGGGAAGCACCCGAACCTCATGCCTTGTATGTATCCAACCATATCTCTTTTTTCGATATCATCGTCATTTCCGGGATTACCCCAACGACCTTTATCTCAAAAAATGCGGTGCGCTACTGGCCTCTGGTCGGGCAGCTGTCCTCACTTGCCGGAGTTGTATTTATTAAACGTGGGAAACGCAGCCTGATTGCTCGTATAATCGATACCGCAGCCAGAGCACTTAACAGCGGCGGCTCGCTCACTGTGTTTCCAGAAGGTACGACCCACTTTAGTAATGAACCCAAAAAATTCCACTCCGGTTTATTCCAGGCGGCGATTGATAGCCAGACACCCATTCAAGCTATTGCCCTCACCTATTTTCGAAATGGCGAACATGATCGAACCGCCGCTTATGTTAAAGGAGATAGTTTACTGATAACCCTGTTTCAAATCATGGCTCGGCCGCACACTAATGTACATGTTAATTTCTGCCCAGCCACAGATCCCTCATTCGGCAACCGCAATCAACTCGCGCAACATACCCGCCAACAAATTATAGACGCCCGTAATACTACATTATTTGTTGAAACTCACTGAACTTATATCATAATTAAGATGTGAACTGCCTACGCTTTAATATTGATATCGCTAACGAGGATTACCTGAGTTATTACTCAGGTCATGCTCAATCGATATCGGTGCAAACCGAGGATGGTAAGCAAATTGAGTTTGCGGCCATGCACTTACGGGAATTTGTCAGTCACAGTGGCGTGCAGGGTTATTTTGAACTCTGCTTTGATGCCCAGAACCGATTCAAATCCATACGGCGTATTGATTGAAGTGTTGCATATTAAAATTGATGACCGATTCTCAGGTAAACCTTATCCTCGCCTAATACGGGATCCTGGCCACTGGCCACACCTACAGTTAGATGAAACCGTACATTGTATAAAAGATCCATTTCCGTATTAAGTTCGAATCCGACACTGTCATAATAGGTTTCGGGGCTCGAACGACCGTCACCCCAGACACCACCGGTATCATAAAACAGGGTTCCAGTAATTTGGTTAAATCCAAATGGCGGTACCATCCAGCCATGTTCGATGCGGGCCAGAGGAAAACGATATTCCAGTGAGATGAGACGCATGTTCTTACCTCGTAATGCGGCCAGACCTTCACTGTATCCACGTAAAGTGTAATCACGTTTATTAAACAAGGGATCAGAGGAAAATAGAAAGCCGCCAAAGTCCGCATAGAAATCCTGAATCCCACCCAGTCGAAAGGCCTTGGTCGTATTCCGTCCACGCCCCTCTACCAGCCGAAACGCCAGGGTATGTTCACCAGCAAACCGAAAGAATTCACGCCATTCACCTATAGTGACCTGTCCCTTGCGATCACTTTCACCAATCGCATCGGTGTCTTCATAGATGAGACTCAAGGCACGTCCCCCATTACGACTAACTGATAATGGATAACGTACCGCCGAGTTATAACGGATAGCAATGGCGGCAATATCTTCACGTGTATCCGGTAAAGAGGAAACACCATTAGCCAGGTATTGATCCTTTTCGCGAGTCGTTAAGGCCGCGATATGAGTCGCAAACGAACTATCGACGGTATTGAATGGGATAATGACTTCAGCAATCGCCTGTGAATCAGATCGTATCCGGGTTGTATCATTATTATTATCAATAGAAAGATCCGATGTCCGCGATATGCCAAAATGCAATAACGGCCATAATCCATCATAAACATAGTTAAACCCACCGTTTACAAAATTATTTTCAAAATCATAACTCAATGCTAATCCATACGTGTGCCGGAACAGGGAATCGTAATTAAAGGTTTGAAAACCCAGCTCAGTACGTTGATCATTAATAGCAATCGTGGGTAACCACCAGGTCGGTGCCATACTGCTCCAGGGGGAATAATCCACTGCCGGTAATTGAGTTTCTGCCTGGGCATCTTTATTCTCAGCTACAGTAGCGTCTGTATCTGTGCTGGCAGGCGCGCCAACGACTGAAAGCTGTAATGGTGCCGAAGTTGGCGGGTTACTTTCCTGCTCTTTCGCGACCGCCAGATTTAATTTAACATCCTCTACCGCAACGTCCTCAACGTTTTTCATATAAAATAGATCAAAACCCTGCGGCCGATAACCAAGGTAATACAATCCATTACTGGTCAGCGCAGGGGTAAAGGCACCGCTAAGCAGATTCGTTAACTTTGCACGCTCATTTGTTTCAAGGTTTAATTTATAGACGTTGTATATTCCATTATCATCGGAGCTATAAATGATTGACTTGCCGTCAGCCAGATAGCTTACTTGCGCCTGTAAATATTTATCACGTGTGACCGGGCTCCACTGCATGGTTTCCATGTCAAACTGTTCGATATTCCAACCCAGATCTTTTCGCCATACACTGGCAATAATAAAATCACCCGTTGGAGAATAATCGGGACGGCTGATCTGTTCACCGGCGTTACCTGTCCATAAGGTTTTAATTAATTTAGCGTTTTCATCAAGCAGTTGCAGTCTGTTGATTCCCAGCTCATTCTGTACGGCCACAATCTGGTCGCCCTTATTTGTCCACACCGCAAATCGAAAACGGGCACAATGTGTTAAGCGTTCATAGTTACCGCCATCAAAATCCACTCGATAGATATCATAATAGATCCGGGCATTGCGGCATCGCTCCGGTTGGCTAATCAAGATACCTTTATCTTTGTGTATATTGAGACGCGCACCAAACGTTATATCACGTAACTTCTCAGCGGACTCTCCAGCTTGAGAACGCATCAAGGCATAGTGGCTACGACCATCAAAGGCAACATAGTAAGCCTGATCGTCGATCACCTTTAACGATATCGCGTTGTAACCATGATCGCTTAACGCAACCCCTTCACGTATTCCCTCGGCTTTTACCTGATTGATTAACGGATCATATTTTTTATGCAGATATTCCTCAAACTCAACCCAGAGACGATCGAGATCCTTGCCTATTGCATTTCTGGTATTCGAACCGATCCGATATGGTACAAAATTATCAGACAGTCCTTCGACCAGAGTGATGATTTTCTTCTCGCCGTACTTTTCTTTAATAAATTGAAAATGGTGAACACCATACAGGTAAGGTATCGAGCTACTCGGCCAGGTTCCAATGCGCTGATTAATCTGCCGCAACGGTTTTATACCGCCTTCCATTTCCATGCGCATCATCATATTAAAGTATGAACTTTGTCCACGGCCGATCCCTAACTCGTTATCAGTTTCATAATAAGTCGCCAGGCCTTCAATATACCAAATTGGCTGGAATGCATTAGGAAACACGACCGGAAAGAAAAAGGGATGCCGTCCAAGCACCTTTCTAACCCCAAGAGGCACTCCACGGGCTTTATCTAAATGGACAATGTGTAAATATTCGTGCCGAAATACCAGCTCAAGCCAGCCATTGTGATCTTCCAGTGAAGCAACATCATCCGGTGACGCCAGATAAATGTGCGTGTTATTTCGAGGAAAAACCGTGGCAAAACCATTCGATAGATCAAACTCGTCGGTGAAAACAACATGAGTCTTTTCCTCTGGCGTCCAGTTTAAAAACTGAGTGACATCTTTTTGTACCCGATTCGCGGTCGGCAGGAAATCGCGCACCAGCTCTTCTTCACCGTCGTGAAAGTGAAGATAGAAATGTTCGGTTTCTATCGTCTGCCAAGTAAGATTGCTATCATGGAAGATGTTGGCATGAGAAATAAGTGCAACAGACCACATTAATATTGTGGTAACAAGCCATTTTATCATGGTCTAATTCGTTTTGAGTTTATGATTTCACAACATCATATAACAAAATTCAGGTTTTTGTCTCTGTTTTATAAGGATAAACGAGATACGGTAATGCTGGTAAACACGTGCAGATTGATCCAGATGACGTATAGGTCAAAATTTAGTCAATACAATATTGATGTTAAGGTCGTTGTTTTCGTAACGATCTCGCTGCTTGTTGCCAGTAATACGATAGCTGAAGAAAGGCTGAGCTATCAGGAGACTCAAATTATTGTCGCTGCAAGTGCCCAGGTATTATTAAAACAAAATACCACTCGCACCTTACTGGAATTTTGTGCAAATAAATTTAAACACCTGTCGGAAAGTGCGCATAAAGCCTCGCAGAACTGGCAAAAACAGCACACAGAGGTCGTTAACAACGCGATTACAATCAATCGTTCTATCGCCAGGACGATTGAAACATACGACTCTATTTTTGCCG
This sequence comes from Gammaproteobacteria bacterium, assembly GCA_003233255.1. Classification (GTDB taxonomy): domain Bacteria; phylum Pseudomonadota; class Gammaproteobacteria; order UBA6429; family Thiohalophilaceae; genus SZUA-24. The sequence continues at coordinate 18,407 of QILH01000027.1, forward strand.
CAGAAAAATTTACCCTTAAAATCGACTCACAAATTTACGATAGCACTCAAAAAATTAAAGCCGAAATTACTAATAAAAGCCGCAAACAACAACATTACCTGTGCAATCGCCTGATCCTGTCAACGGCGATGGGAGAGTGGGATCTCCTTAAGCTTATTCCCGAACATGTCCGGCGGGTTAATAAATTCAAAATAAAAGACTAAAGTCAATATCGACATTAAGCCCAGTTCGATTAGAATAGGCTTTTAACATGCCGTCGCTAATGTCTAATTCACCATCAAACCAACTCAACCCGGAACAAAATAGGGCCGTTCAACACACCTCCTCACCATTGTTAGTGCTGGCGGGTGCGGGCAGTGGCAAGACCCGTGTGCTGACCCAAAAAATGGCTTATTTAATTAACCACCTGAACTACGACCCAACCACCATCGTCGCGGTTACTTTTACTAATAAGGCTGCCCGTGAAATGCAATCCAGAGCCGCCAGGCTTCTCGATGAAGTCTCGGCAAAATCGATTCACGTCTCTACTTTTCATACCCTTGGATTAAAGTTAATACGTAACAAACCGGCCATTTTTGATCGTAAATCCAACTTTAGTATTTACGATGCGGGCGACAGTCTTGCGTTAATAAAAGATATCATGCGCCGAGATTATGGCGACCCGGGTAAGCTTGCTGAACGTGTGCAATGGCAAATTAGCGACTGGAAACAGCAAATGTTAACCGCGGATGACGTTACGCGTGCGCAATTTAGCGATCCCGTATCATCAACAGCCAGCCAGGTTTATACGAAATATGAAACGGCTTTAACCACATTTAATGCTTTTGATTTTGATGACTTGATTTTTAAACCCGTTATAAAGCTAAAAACGGATCCCGAATACCGACACGAAAAACAACTTGCCGTTCGACACTTGCTGGTCGATGAGTATCAGGACACAAATCTGTGTCAATTTGAGCTTATCAAGTTACTGAACGGTGCCCACAGCACGTTCACCGTCGTAGGCGATGATGACCAATCTATTTATTCCTGGCGAGGCGCACGCCCAGAAAATTTAACTCAATTACAGCACGATTTCCCTGATTTAGAAGTGATCATGCTAGAACAAAACTACCGTTCGACTGGTAACATCTTAACGGCAGCGAATAAATTAATCGCCAATAACCCACATGTATTCGAAAAAAAGCTCTGGAGCCAGTATGGACCCGGCGACCCCATCACCTTGTTTAGCTGCCAGGATGATGAAAGAGAAGCCGAACAGGTGATCGCCGATATACAACATCATCAATTCCAGCACCGTACTCAGCATGGCGACTATGCTATTTTGTACCGCAGCAATCACCAATCTCGTCTTTTCGAACAACAGCTACGCGAGAAAAATATTTCCTACTACTTAAGCGGTGGGCTTTCGTTTTTTGCCTACAGCGAAATTAAAGACGTCATGGCCTACCTGCGGATAGTGACCAACCCAGATGATGATAATGCACTGCTGCGAATTATTAATACGCCCCGACGTGAACTGGGAACCAACAGTGTACAAAAATTTGTTCAGTTTGCGTCTGAAAACCAGTTGCGCCTGGTTGAGTGTATGCAACATGACGCCCTTGCCGGTGCTTTAGCACCTCGGGCATTTAAACGAATCTGTGAGCTTCGCGACTGGCTTGCGCATATGAACCGTCTGGTTGAATCGGATTCGCCTGATACCTTATTTCTAAAAATTATTGGCGATCTGGATTATGAGGCCTGGTTACAGGATACGTTGCCGGATGAACAGCAGGCGATGCGTAAAATAGGCAATGTGCGCGATCTTCATGAGATGATAAAACGAATCGCGAATAATAATCTGGATAACACCCTGTCCGAAATTGTTAGCAAACTAACATTGATCGACTTACTGGATCGCGATGAAAACGATACCTCAACTAACAGCGTCAATCTGATGACGTTGCATGCCGCGAAGGGTCTTGAATTTCCCTATGTCTATCTGGTTGGACTGGAAGAAAATATCCTGCCGCACCGCAATAGCATTGAAGAGGAAAGCATTGAAGAAGAACGACGTTTAGCCTATGTGGGCCTTACCCGAGCACAACGAAAACTCACCTTAACCTACGCCATGCAACGCACACGTTATGGTAATACGGAAAAAACAGAACCCAGTCGTTTTATTGAAGAGCTACCAGAAGCAACATTACAAAAACGCGGGGTGGTGAGTGACCTGTCTGGAGAAGAACGTATTGAACATGGCACCCAACAACTTAACCAGTTACGATCATTGCTTTTAAATTCTGAATAAAAAAGCCGCCCATAACGGACGGCCTTTCAATCGTACTTTGCGTTTGCCGTTACTTACTTTCGCTAATCATGTGATCAACAATCAAATTAACCTGATCGTCGCTCAAGCTGGCCGCGCCGCCTTTCGGGGGCATTGAGCCCTTGCCTTTAACTGCATTGGTATAAATCGCATCGCCTTGTGCAATTCGAGCTTTCCATGCCGCCTTGTCGCCGAGTTTTGGCGCATCTAAGGCACCCGTACCATGACAGGCAAAACAATTGTTTTGATACGCGGCCGCGGCATCAAAGCTTCCGCCCGTGGCGGGGGCCGCTGCACCTGCGGTGCTGGCATCGATGTTAACCGTTCCAACAGGCTTGATCGATTCATCGATCCTGGCCTTTACACGTTGATCAACTTTTGGCTCCACATCGTCGTCGCTAGAAACCATATTCGCGGCTATGATAATAATGACGAAAAATACACCCAGTCCTACAATCACCAGGGTCAGGGTACGATAAAAATCTGAATCCGTGCTCACATTCCACCTCAAATCTATAACTTGTTGATATATAGGCTACTTTTATGTAACCACCCAAATTGTTGCGTATTATACCCGTTTAAACACGTTGTTGAAACGGCACATACTATATATATAAGTCGGTGCGTTATCTTTTCCCCTGTAATGCGAAAGAATGTCTATAAGCATTCTCGGCCATAAGGAATTTAAGGTAGAATAGCGCTCACGCGCCCGTAGCTCAGCTGGATAGAGTGTTGCCCTCCGAAGGCAAAGGTCGGACGTTCGAATCGTCTCGGGCGCGCCAATAAAGTGAAATAGTTTGGACAGAGGATGACCGACAAATTGGAACCCCTCCGGGATCTCAAGCCATGTTGATCAATGCGTTTATGCCGTGTTTTATCTCATCACAAATCCGTCTACCCAATTGGTAATTTATTAAGCAGTGCTGTTTGTATGCCGCATTTACACAATGATATTAATGAATAAACTATATCGATTACGCGGATGAATGAATAAAGAACCCACCGTGTTTTTACTGTTCAACTGCGTCACAATACTGAAAAAAATTTGGGTAATTTCGCACCCTACAACTTAAAATTACCGAGAAATAACATATATTTAACAGTGTGCAATTTCATCGGCATGATATTCAATACCCTTATTAATAATAACAGCGGCTAGATAACAGGATAGAAAAACTAATGGAATATTCGAATCTTTCTTCAACAATCAGAACAATCTTTTTTGGCATGGCAGCATTGATGGTCGCAGCATGCGGTTCTGGTGAAAACACCATAAACCAGAACGAAAATTCCGACGCAAATACTAATCCGCCGCCGCCAGCTCCTGCACCGCCGCCGCCAGCTCCT
>QILH01000092.1 GCA_003233255.1 Gammaproteobacteria bacterium
CCTTGACGTGGGTCCGCGCGCCTGTTTTCCACTGCGCTTTTTTATGGCGGATCACTATATCGCCGATTCAGCCGCACTGGTGGGGGATGCCGCGCACACCATGCACCCACTGGCGGGGCAGGGAGTTAACCTGGGTTTGTTAGATGCGGCCAGTCTGGCGCAGGTGGTATTGGAAGCACAGGCATCAAAAGGTGAGATAAATAACTTAAAAGTGCTGAGACGCTATGAACGCTGGCGTAAGGCTGAAAATACGAGCATGCTGGTTATGGTCGATCAAATTCAGCGTTTATTCGGCAGCGATGTCGGTGGGTTAAAACAACTTAGAAATTCGGGCATGCACTGGTTTAATCGATTACCCGTGATAAAGCATACTGTCATTGATTATGCGATGGGGCTGCATGGCGATCTTCCGAAAATTGCGCGGCAGCTTCCGTTACCTTTAAATTAGTATGAGACTTTAACCTGGTGATCAAAAATGAAGGAATTTAACTTTGGCAAGCTGTCTTATTTACGGTACATTGAGGCCAGTTTAAATCACTGACGACGAATATGGACATACTTAATACCGCCGCATTGCTGATTAGTCTGGCCGCTCTGTTCAGTTACCTGAATTACCGTTTTGTGCGTCTGCCGAATACCATCGGTATTATGATCATCTCGCTGGTTATCTCGCTGGCCTTGTTGCTTATCGGTAAGGCCGGTTGGAGCGGGCTCATTCAACACGCCAATAGCTTTTTACGCAGTATTGATTTTCATGAAACGTTAATGGATGGCATGTTGAGTTTTTTACTTTTTGCCGGTGCCCTGCACGTTAATATTAATGACCTGAAACAGCAACGCTGGGTCATAGGCATCCTGGCAACTTTTGGCGTCATTACTTCTACTTTTATCATCGGCACGCTTGCCTGGATCGTGTTAAATGCATTAAATATTTCGCTACCCTATATATATTGCCTGTTGTTTGGTGCTTTAATCTCGCCAACCGATCCTATTGCCGTTTTGGGCATTCTGAAAAATGCCCGTGTAGCCAAGACTCTTGAAACCAAGATCGCGGGTGAGTCGTTGTTTAATGACGGCATAGGTGTGGTGGTCTTTATCGTCATCGCTGGGATTGCGACTACCGGTATGGAACCATCATTTGGAGCGATTGGCCTGTTATTTTTACAGGAAGCGATTGGTGGACTCGTGTTCGGTCTACTGTTAGGGACACTGGTTTATTATGCGCTTAAGGATGTCGACAACTACCAACTTGAAGTGCTGATAACGCTCGCGGTGGTGATGGGAGGATATGCTTTAGCGACGATCATGCATGTCTCCGGACCGATTGCGATCGTGGTAACGGGTTTGTTTGTCGGTAATCACGGCCGCAGTCTGGCGATGTCGGAAAAGACTCGCGTGCATCTGGATAATTTCTGGGAATTGATCGACGGGATTCTAAATGCCGTGTTGTTTGTTTTAATCGGTCTGGAAGTTCTGCTGCTGTCACTCAAGACCGAATATTTTCTGGCGGCGCTGGCGATTATTCCGCTGGTGCTGTTTGCACGTTATGTCAGTGTTGGTACGCCGATTTTGCTGATGAGTCGTAGCCGTCGCTTTACGCCCGGTGTGGTGCAAATTATGACCTGGGGTGGGCTACGCGGCGGGATTTCAGTAGCGCTTGCCCTGTCCCTGCCCTTAGGTGCCGAAAGGGAAGTTATCCTCACCCTGACCTACGCCATTGTCATTTTTTCTATTGTAGTTCAAGGGCTTACAATAAGCCGCATGGTCGACGAGATCCGCTAGGTTTTCAATGGGGTCAGACTCCATTGAACGGCAATACAAGCATTGAATTGAGTCTCTAGTTTTTTCAATGGAGTCTGACCCGAATGGCACTTACTTAAGCTAAATATTTTCATATATCGCTAACTTAGCTACAACCGTCATTCCCGCGAATGACGGCCTATGCTGCATTTAAGCCTTAAGTAAGTGCCATTCGAGTCTGACCCCATTGAAGCTATGTGTTGCATATGTGAATGAGAATCATTATCATTACGCTTCGATATCTTATCTATATATATGGAGCAGGCAAGAATGAAGCGTGGGTTATTATCCTTATTAATATTAAGTTTCTGGGTGGGTGCGGCGACGGTGAATGCCGAGGAACTGGTTGTTTACTCAGGTCGCAGTGACAAATTTGTAAAGCCAGTTGTTAAGGCCTTCACTGCAAAGACGGGCATTAAGGTCATCTTGCACACCGGCAGTTCCACGGCTCTGCTCAATAAACTCAAACTTGAGGGCGAACGAACCCGTGCTGATCTCTATATCAGTAATGACGCCGGTAATCTGCAAAAGGGCAGTGACTTAAAACTATTTCTCGCCATGGATGAAAAATCCGTTGCCGACATACCCGCCGATTATCGTGCGGCTGACAATAGTTGGGTGGGGCTTTCGGCAAGAGCGCGAGTATTAGTCGTTAATAGCAAAGACAAATCGGTCGCGAACATAAAGTCTGTTTTTGAATTAGCCGATCCAAAATTAAAAGGTAAGCTGGCCATTACCCATAGCAGTAATGAAAGTTATATCGCCGGTACTACGGTTTATCTGCGTGCCAGAGATGAAAAGACCGTTAAGCAATGGTTGGTTGGTATGAAGAATAATGTCGAGGGCAGCGTGTACAATAAACACAGCAAGATCGTAAAAGCGGTGGCCACTGGACGTAAATCAATTGGCCTGGTGAATCACTATTATATCTACCGCCATCTGGCGAAAAAACCCAATGCCGCAATCAAGATTGTATTACCGGATCAAGGCAAAAACGATATCGGCGTGGCCTGGAATGTAGCGGGAGCGGCGATCGTAAAATACAGTGCGAAACAAAAGGCGGCCCAACAATTTATTGAATTCATGGTTTCAGAAACGGGACAAAAACTGTTTGCCGAAGTAAATATGGAATACCCAACCCGCCCTGGTGTATCGGCTGCGAAAAATGTTCCCCCCCGATCCAGCTATAAGGTGGCCAATGTTCCGATGCGTGATCTGGGTAAGTATCGAGATGCCACGCTCGATATTATCGAGTCGGTTGGGATGCCTTAAGCAATTTATTGAACGCTAAATAAGTGTTTGCTCAATATGTCAGGCTGGACTGGAATACACGCAGTGTTCTGGCTACGCTCGTGGTGTTGTTGGCCTCTATTCCGCTTATCTATGTGCTCTATAGCAGTAGCGAGCTGGCCCTGTCGCAATGGGCAAGCTTATGGAGTGCGCGATTACCCGAACTACTTACCAATACCCTAACCCTGGCCGTACTGGTTGCGGTTGGCAGTTTTGTGTTGGGTGTTTCATCAGCCTGGTTGATCACCCGTCGGGATTTTGTTGGCCGTCGTCTGGCGGTCTGGCTGATGATCTTACCATTAACCATTCCAACCTATGTGTTTGCACATATCTATACGACCTTAACCGAAGACGATGGTTGGTTAGGTTCGATCTGGATTGGAATATTCGGGCCGGATAACTATCCTCCAGAGTTGTATAATGTGTTTGGTGCCGCATTTATTCTAAGCCTGGCCGGTTTTTCCTACGTGTTTTTACTGGTGAGTGATGCCTTGTCGCGTTCGCGTGTCGATATCGAAGAGGCAGCACAGTTACACGGACTTTCTCGGCGCCAGGTGTTCTGGCGGATCAGTTTACCGATGTTACGTCCGGCGATCGCGGCAGGGCTTGCATTGGTTGTATTGCATGTGGTGTCGGATTTTGGCGCGGTTAGTATGCTGCGTTTTCAGACCTTTACCTTAAGCATCTATTTGCAAATGGAAGGACGGCATAACTTCGAGGCGGCGGCGGGTTTAAGCTTGGTGCTGGTGTTATTAAGTTTATCGTTTTTAATCCTGGAACGTTTTTTCCGTGACCGACAACGCTACTACAGTGCGGCACAGGCGCAAAAACCAAAACGACGTAAAGCGAGCGGACTTGAACTGGTTATGATCTGGCTCTGGCTCGGCGGGATAACACTCTTTGCCTTTGCATTACCCCTTGCCTGGATGTTGTCCTGGACGTATGAGGCCTGGGTACAGTCATTGATCACTAAAGAATTCTGGGGTTATGTGCAAAATTCTTTAGTGGTCAGTGTTGCTGCTGCGACCCTGGCAACGGTTGCCGCTTTACCGGTTGCATTGTTCCATGCACGTTTACGAAATCGAATCAGTCAGGGATATTTGCATCTTGCCAGTATCGGTTTTGTGTTACCTGGGCCGGTCATTGCATTAGGAATATTGAGTTTTGTGTTAAGCATGTTGCCCTGGATCTACGGCACCATGATGGTGTTGTTGATAGCGATGCTGATTCGTTTTCTGCCGCTTGCGGTGCAGGCGCTGGAGGCCTCGGTGCAACAGCTTTCACCGTCTATCGAAGAGGCAGGACGAAGTTTAGGCGCAAAACCATGGGAGAACCTGACCCGAGTGGTGATCCCAGTGTTGCGTACGGGTTTGGTCAGTGCCTGGGTGCTGGTGTTTATCGATACCCTTAAAGAACTGCCCGCGACCTTATTATTACGACCGACTGGTTTTGATACCCTGCCGGTACGCATCTGGATTGAGGCCAGTGAGGAGATGCTGGAGTTGGCCGCACCGGCTTCGTTAATGCTAATGATCGGCACTCTGCCGGTGATCTGGTTTTTAATGCGCCAGCATGATGTGGCATCGAGATGAGGCCGATGATGACGAAATATAAGCTCTAACAAGCAAAAGCATTACCCGCTAAGTATTTGTTTTGCCGATGATCCAGCCGTGGGTACAATGGACTCAGTAATTAGACTGGTAATTGGCGAACAAGCTTTGTAAAATCGTGCTTTAACGATGGTTTGTGGGAGAGATTCTGCCATTTTGTCAGGCAGAACACCGAAGGCGCAACTCGCTCGGAATCGCTCAGGTAAACTGGACCGCAAATTCGCATTCGTTAACTCTGGAGAGCGCTAGTCCGATATTAGTAAAATATCAGTAGCTAGACACCGAAGGGGCTAAGCTCTCAGGTGACCGGACAGAGGGGCGACCAAAACTTACCGCGAGGTTAGCTTTGGTCGCCCTTTTTTTATGCGTAATGATTTTAGGTGAGCGAGTGAATGAAAGTGCAGCCGGTTTTTGATTTTTCTTCCCAGCCCAATGTCGGGCGTATGCCCGAGTGGATTCGTCAGGCCTTTGGCAACGAGGATTATGCGCAGACTTCTCGCAGCCTGACTGAGAATGCATTAACCACAGTATGTGAAGAGGCGCGTTGTCCGAATCGTGGTGAATGCTGGAGTCGGGGTACGGCCACTTTTATGTTGCTTGGGGATACCTGTACTCGTGCCTGTGGTTTTTGTGCCGTCAAGACCGGGCGACCAGCTGCAGTTGAACAGGATGAGCCACAACGTGTTGCCAATGCCGTTGCCAGCATGGGTCTGGATTATATCGTCCTGACCTCGGTTAATCGCGATGACCTGGCCGATGGTGGAGCGGGTATCTTTGCCGAGACGCTAATGGCGTTACGTGCGAGCAATGCGAAGATTAAATTGGAATTATTAACGCCGGATTTTCATGGGTGTCAGCCACAGGCACTCGAGGTTATAAAGACTGCGATGGAACAGGCAGAGGGTGAGAATTTTTTAGTCTGGGGACATAATGTTGAAACGGTTCCGCATTTATATAGACGGGTTCGTAAAGGGTCAAGTTATGCTCGCTCTCTGGATTTATTAGCGACGGTGAGTGACAAGAATACGATCGAGACCAAGTCAGCATTAATGTTAGGGCTGGGTGAAAAACATCAGGATGTGATTGGGGTATTAAAAGATCTACGTCATGCCGGTGTTAACCGAATAGCGCTGGGGCAGTATTTGCGACCTTCGCGTTATCATTTGGCGGTGGAAGAATATATTACACCTGAACAATTTACTGAATATGAAAAGATCGCAAAAGATTTGGGTTTTGGCTGGGTTAAGGCTGGGCCATTAGTGCGTTCGTCGTATCATGCAGAAGATTAAATTTTTATAGAGGATCCGCTATGGGCAAACAGACACCATTATATAAAGCACACGTCGAGGCATCGGCCAGGATCGTTGATTTTGGCGGCTGGGATATGCCATTGCATTATGGTTCGCAAATGAAGGAACACGAACTGGTGCGTAATTCGGCGGGTATCTTTGATGTTTCGCACATGACGGTGGTCGATTTGAGTGGTGAACGGGTGGCAGAATTTTTGCGTTATTTACTGGCCAATAATATTGATCGTCTAAAGCAACCTGGCAAGGCACTTTATACCTGTATGCTTAATGAAGAAGGCGGCGTGATAGATGATCTGATTGTTTATTATATCAATGACAGGTTTTATCGGATGGTGGTGAATGCCTCGACGCGAGAAAAAGATCTGGCCTGGATAGAAAAGCAGGCGGCCAGTTTTAATATCGACATCAATGAGCGCGATGATCTGGCCATGATTGCAGTGCAAGGTCCGCAAGCCAGAGAAAAAGTGCATGCCGTGCTCAGTAAGCTCGGCAATAAAAAAGAGCGGGTCGCCGAACTAGGTCAATTCTTTATGGCAATGTTTGATGACGACTGGGCAATTGCCCGCACTGGCTACACCGGTGAAGACGGTTATGAAGTAATCTTACCGAATAAAGACGCAACACCATTCTGGGATGATTGCGTCGCACAAGGTGTGAAACCAGCCGGTCTGGGTGCGCGCGATACATTACGACTTGAGGCCGGCATGAATTTATACGGCAGTGACATGGATGAAACCACTACGCCACTGGAATCGGCGTTGGGCTGGACGGTTGCCTGGGAGCCAGAGGAACGTGATTTTATTGGGCGTAATATTTTAGTTGCGCAAAAATCAGCAGGTGTTAAACGTAAGCTGGTTGGCCTTTTACTTGAAGAGAAAGGCGTATTGCGGAACCATCAGGCCGTGCTGGTTGATGGGCTTGAAGCGGGTGAGATCACCAGTGGCAGTTATGCGCCCAGTTTAGGCAAGGCCATCGCTTTTGCACGGGTATCGGCCGATATCGGTGAACGCGCCAAAGTGGATATTCGTGGTAAACAGGTTGATGTGCGGGTGGTAAAACCCCCGTTTGTTCGAAATGGTAAGGCTGTCGTTTAAAAATTGTTTTTAAAATAACGAACAGTCACTATTGATTAAAAAATTTGGGAGAAGAATATGAGTAATGTACCTTCAGAATTAAGATTTACCAAATCACATGAATGGATTCGTCTGGAAGATGATGGCAGTGTCACCATCGGCATCACCGATCATGCACAGGATCTATTGGGTGATCTGGTTTTCGTAGAAACTCCTGAAGTTGGAGCGACCTACGCAACGGGTGATGACTGTGCCGTGGTTGAATCGGTCAAGGCGGCTTCCGATGTGTACTCACCGTTGAGTGGTGAAGTTACGCAAACCAATGAAGAATTAGCCGATGCGCCCGAGGTTATTAATACTGATCCGTATGGTAAAGGCTGGATCTTTAAAATGACATTAGCGGACGAAGGTGAACTCGATGGTTTACTGGACGCGACCGCGTATGGCGAACAAATTGCCGCTGAGTAGAAACGCTTTAGCTTCGTTTTATTAAATTAAAAACAGGTTTATTTAACATGCCCTTTATTCCACATACTGATGCCGAGTTAAAAGAAATGTTAGCCACGATCGGCGTTGGCGAAATTGAAGATCTCTTTGATGAAATTCCGGCAGAATTGCGCACGACTGGGCTTGACGAAATCCCACTGGGAAAAAGCGAGATGGAGATCGCTCAAATAATGCATCAACGTGCGGGCGAAGATCAGCGACGCTTATGTTTTGCCGGTGCTGGTGCGTATGAACATCATATCCCGGCCGCCGTTTGGGAACTTACCACTCGCGGTGAATTTTATTCTGCCTATACACCGTACCAGGCTGAGGCCAGTCAGGGCACGTTACAGCTATTATACGAATATCAGAGCATGATGACGGGCTTAACCGGCATGGATGTTTCAAATGCCTCGCTGTATGACGGGGCTTCATCGCTGGCCGAAGCGGTTTTAATGGCGGTGCGCGCGAATCGTAAATCAAAGTCAAAACGAATCTTGATGCCAAAGACGGTACATCCAAATTACCGTGCCGTGGCGCATACGATCACTCACCATCAGGGCATCGTGCTAGAAGAGCTTGATTACGATCAACCAACCGGTCGCATCGACATCAACAGCTTGCCCAAAGACCCCGGTGATGTTACCGCGCTGGTGATACCACAACCGAATTTCTTTGGTAGTTTAGAAGACGTCGATGTCTTGACCGACTGGGCGCATCAGCATAAAGCGCTGGTCATCGCGGTTGTTAATCCAACGTCACTTGCACTTATTAAACCACCGGGTGAATGGGGTGAGATCGGCGCCGATATTGTCTGTGGTGATGGTCAGCCACTGGGTGCGCCTTTGTCATCCGGCGGGCCCTATTTTGGCATCATGTGTTGTCGTCAAGATTATGTAAGACAAATGCCGGGGCGCATCATTGGTCGTACCACGGATTTAAATGGTGACGAAGGATTTACCCTGACCTTGCAGGCACGCGAGCAACATATTCGCCGTTCCAAGGCGACCTCGAACATCTGTACCAATCAGGGCTTATTAGTTACTGCGGCGACGATTTACATGAGCCTGGTTGGTCCACACGGCTTGTTTAATGTTGCCAGCGCGAGCCATAACAATACCCAAATGCTGGTTGATAAATTATCGAAGGTAGCCGGAGTAAAAAAAGTATTTACCAGCCCCTTCTTTCATGAAGCCGTATTTGAATTTGATCTGCCGGTAACTGAAATCCAGCGAGCGTTGTCGGCCCAAAGTATCGTAGCAGGTGTTAGCCTGGGTGAATATTATCCTGAACTTGAAAACTGTTTGTTGATATGTGCAACCGAAACCAAATCGGTAGCGGATATCGATCTATTTGTTGACAACATATCTCGTATTGCAGCTCGCCTGGACTCGAGTAAGTGTCCAGTGCAACCTAAAATGGCATAAGTTATTTTAGAATGAATATATCAAGGAGAATAAAATGGCGAATATTACAATAGAAGGAAATCCAATTTCGACTAACGGTGAATTACCGGCGGTAGGTTCGCAGGCACCGGATTTCAAATTGACCAACAAAGATCTGGAAGATAAGACCCTGGCGGATTTTGTCGGCAAAAAGAAACTGTTGAATATTGTACCCAGTCTCGACACGGGTATTTGTGCCATGTCGACCAAACGTTTTAACGATGAAGCGCGCGATGATACGGTGATGCTAATCATTTCTGCCGATTTACCCTTCGCGATGGGACGTTTCTGTGAAACCGAAAAGACCGACAAGGTCATCACCTTATCGATGATGCGCAGTAAGAATTTCGCCAAAGACTATGGCGTTCTGATTCAGGATGGGCCATTGGCTGGCATTACTGCTCGCGCGGTCGTGGTGCTGGATGAAAATAATAAAGTACTTTATACCGAGCAGGTTCCTGAAATCGTCCAGGAGCCGGATTACGATAAAGCACTCGCAGCACTTTAATATTATTTTTGCAGGTTATTGAACTATGTTAATTATAGAAAAATCTCTATCCGGTCGCGTCAACACCGCGCAAATTCCTCGAGGCGTCGAAGCCGTGACGGACATTCCCGAATCAATGTTACGCACGTCGCCGATGAAACTACCGGAAGTTTCCGAGATGCAAACGGTGCGGCATTACACGCAGTTGTCGCAGAAGAATTTTTCAATCGACACCCAGTTCTATCCATTAGGTTCCTGCACAATGAAATACAATCCTCGCGGTTGTAACACCCTGGCCATGTTACCGGGATTTTTGCAACGTCATCCACTGAGTCCAGATAATTTGAGTCAAGGTTATCTTGCCAGCATGTTTGACCTGCAGGAAATGTTGAAAGCCGTCACCGGTATGCAGGAAGTTTCGTTGGCACCGATGGCCGGTGCGCAGGGAGAATTTGCCGGTGTGGCCATGATTCGCGCCTATCATGATGCAAAAGGCGATAGCGAACGTACGGAGATCCTGGTGCCCGATGCCGCGCATGGAACGAATCCGGCCACCGCAACTATGTGTAATTTTAACGTCCGGGAAATTCCAACCAATGATGAAGGTGATGTGGATGTTGAGGCTTTAAAAGCGGTTGTCGGGCCGCAAACGGCGGGCATCATGTTAACCAACCCATCTACCCTCGGTGTGTTTGAACGACGCATCAAAGAGATCGCCGATATTGTGCATCAGGCGGGGGGATTATTGTATTACGACGGTGCCAATCTCAATGCAATCCTGGGTAAGGTCAAACCTGGCGACATGGGCTTTGACGTGATTCATATGAACCTGCACAAAACCTTTTCCACTCCACACGGTGGTGGCGGGCCCGGCGCCGGGCCGGTTGGGGTGAGCGAACGTTTGATCCCATATTTGCCCGTTCCCATGGTCGCGAAAAAAGATGATCAATATTGTTTGTTGGCCGAGCGAGATTGCCCCGAAACTATTGGACGCCTGTCAGCCTTCATGGGCAATGCGGGTGTGCTGTTACGTGCCTATATCTACGCTGCGATGTTGGGGCGCGATGGTATGCAACGGGTCGCCGACTATGCTACGCTCAATGCGAATTACATGATGGTTAAATTACAAAAAGCCGGTTTTGAGTTGGCGTTTGAAAATCGACGCGCCACGCATGAGTTTATCGTTACTCTGAAGAAACAGGCTAAGGAACTACACGTTAGTGCGATGGACTTTGCTAAACGTTTGTTAGATTATGGTTACCATGCACCTACCACCTATTTTCCATTGCTGGTGCCCGAGTGTTTCCTGATCGAGCCGACTGAGACGGAAACTAAACAGGAGTTAGACGGGTTTATTGAGGCGATGATTAAAATTAACGAGGAAGCGGAACGTCATTCTGAAATGGTTACCTCGGCCCCGCATACGTTACCGGTTCGGCGTCTGGATGACGTTAAGGCAGCCAGGGAACTTGATTTAAACTGGAATTAAATTTTTATGCCAAAAACTGGCGCAACAGGCTTAACTCGAATTATTAATGCCTTTGGTTATTCGATGAAGGGTATTTCTGCCGCGATTAAACATGAATCTGCGTTTCGCCAGGAAGCCGTCATGTTTGTAACCCTGTTACCGCTGGCTTTTTTTCTGGGACGCACCTACCTGGAATACATCCTGTTAATCGGTTGTCTGTTGCTGGTTTTAATCGTAGAGTTACTGAATTCGGCCATTGAGGCTGTGGTCGATCATGTCAGCCCTGAATTTGCCGAATTAGCGGGGCGCGCTAAAGACATGGGCTCGGCTGCGGTGTTTGTTGCGTTAGCCAATGTCTTTCTGGTCTGGAGTTTCATCATCTTTGACCGCTTTGTATAAAAATAATTGAGGAAAAATTATGTCTGCACTGATTTGCGGTTCGTTTGCCTATGACACTATCATGGTGTTTCACGATAAATTTAAAAATCATATACTGCCGGATAAGGTGCATATCTTAAATGTTTCATTTTTAGTCCCGGAGATGCGCCGCGAATTTGGGGGTTGCGCCGGTAATATTGCATTTAGTTTAAAAATGTTAGGTGGTGATCCTAAACCGATGGCCACGGTGGGTAACGATTTTTCGCCTTACGCAACCTGGATGGATCTACACGGTATTGACCGTACCTACCTAAAAGTCCTCAGTGATACTTTCACCGCACAGGCTTTTATCACGACGGATCAAGACGATAATCAAATTACCGCATTTCATCCCGGTGCGATGAACAATGCGCACGAAAATAAAATAACGGATGGCAAAGACATAACCATCGGTATGGTGTCCCCCGATGGTCGTGATGGCATGATCCAACATGCGGCCGAGTTTGCCGAATCCGGCATCCCATTTATATTTGATCCCGGTCAGGGTCTACCGATGTTTAATGGCGATGAGTTGACGACCTTTATCGATCAGGCCACCTGGGTCGCGGCCAATGATTATGAGTCGCAGCTGATTCAGGATCGTACCGGTAAGTCGATTGAAGAATTGTCTAAAAAAGTAGAGGCGTTTATTGTTACCCGTGGCGGAGAAGGCTCCTATGTTTACACCAATGGTCAGCGACTGGATATTCCCAGTGCAAAAACGTCTCAGTTACTTGACCCTACGGGTTGTGGCGATGCCTATCGCGGTGGTCTGTTGTATGGAATCATGAATGAGCTGGACTGGGAAACCACCGCACGTATTGCAGCCTTGATGGGTGCGATAAAAATTGAGCAGGCCGGCACTCAAAATCATAAAATCAGTGTCGATGAATTTAAACAACGGTTTAACGAAAATTATGGATTTACTTATTAGTTTGAGCATCAAAGTTTTTATCGGTCGATTTTATTAATGTTAGCAATGCTTCGATAGAATTGGTGGCGGGGAAACATTGTCTGCCTGAACACAGGTAGGCGATGTTGTTATCCGCCGCGGGAGCTTTATCCGCAATAGCAGAATTGAGTTCTTGTTCATTATTATCGATGTAGAAACACATTGTGCGCGTATCAAAGTTACTATTAACTGAATCTTGCCATTTTGTTTTTTGTTCTTGATTACCACGAATGATAATAATATGCGGTGGGTAGAGGTATTCTTCCAAAGCATCAAGCATCGCAGCATGCGCATATGGGGTCTGACTTAGACTGGACCATGCATTGCGAATCGTTCGTTCACTGGCGTTGATATAACGTGGCTCGGATAGTAAATGCCCCAGTCGTGCTAACGCATAGGCGGCGATCGCATTTCCTGCCGGGATGGCTTCGTCGCTCATGGGTTTGGGTCGCTGAATAAGCTGTTCATGATCATGCGCGGTAAAATAAAATCCCCCCAGTTCTTTATCTTCGAAGTATTCCAGCAGGCTTTCGGCTAAATTTATTGCAAACCTTAAATATTTCGATTGCCATTGGGCAGATAATAACTCGAGTAACGCATCAAGCACAAAGGCATAATCATCCAGGTACGCCATGATGTCGGCAGAATCGTCTTTATAATTTGCATATAAGCGGCCCCTGACAAACATCTTCTCAAGAATAAAATCACCGGCACGTTGTGCGGATGTAATAAATTTTGGTTCACGCAATAAGCGGCCCGTCTGTGCCATCCCTTTTATCATTAACGCATTCCAGGCTACGAGTATCTTGTCGTCGCGATCAGGACGGACGCGCGTATCACGTGCGGACAATAATTTTTGTTTAGCTCGGTTTATATGTGCAGTTGCATCGTTTACGGATATTTTATTTTCTGTTGCGAGTGCCTCGACTGAACTAAACCGGTGCAGGTGCCAGTGTCCTTCAAAATTAGCCTTTCGATCTAAACCAAACAAAGGAGCGAACAGCGAATATTCCTGTTTATTTAAAATCGACTTAACCTGCTCAGGTTCCCACACGTAAAACTTGCCTTCTTCACTCTCTGAGTCCGCATCGAGGGTAGAATAATATCCGCCTTCGCCGGATTGCATTTCTTCGATAATCCAGTCTGCTGTTTCTATACTGGCTCGTTCGAAGCTGCGATCGTTAAAGACCTTTGACGCCATGGCATATAAACCCAGTAGCAGGCCATTGTCGTACAGCATTTTTTCGAAATGTGGGATCATCCATACGTCATCAACCGAGTAGCGAAAAAATCCCCCTCGCAGCTGATCATACAGACCACCTGAGGCCATCGCCTGTAAGCTGATGTATAATATGTCTTTAGCGCGTGTATCTTCGTTACCTGTATTTTGAGTTGCATTCCAGTGGCGCAGCAGGCGAACCAGATTAGTGGGGTGGGGAAATTTGGGCGCTTTACCGAAACCGGCGTGTTCATTATCAAACTGTTGTTCGAGTTGGCGGCGGGCCTGATCCAGTGGTGCGCTGTTTAAGTCATCACCTGACGATGCTGTATTTGTCAAAGAGTTTAATGCGGAAATGAGCGAGGCATTTTGTTCGCGGATTTGAGTTGGATTTTCTCGATAAAATTCATCGACTCGCCGCAATACATCTTTAAATGGTGGCATGCCATGTTTTTCGGTATCCGGAAAGTAAGTGCCGGCAAAAAAGGGGATCTGATCATCCGGTGTCAGGATCATCGTCAACGGCCAGCCGCCGGGGCGCTGATTTAGCATTTGGTGGGCGGTTTGATAGATCTTGTCCAGATCCGGTCGTTGTTCACGATCGACTTTGATATTAATAAAATACCGGTTCATAACATCGGCGGTCGCCGGATCGTCAAACGATTCATGCGCCATCACGTGACACCAGTGACAGGCCGAATACCCTATCGATAATAAAATAAGTTTGTCTTCCTGTTTGGCCTGGGTCAGCGCTTCCTGACACCATGGCCACCAGTCGACCGGATTGTGTGCATGTTGTAACAGATAGGGGCTTTTGCAATTGCTCAGTCGATTTTCAGATTCGCGTGTGTCGTTCATGTCATAACTTTTTGTAAGAGTTTAAATTGTGCTAAAGTCAGCGGGTTTTTATTATCCCAACAATGACAGCAGTCGTTAATTGAAGAGTAAATAACCATGCCGCCTACCGATGCCTATGTTATCCAGTTTGATCCGGTTGCCTTTGAGATCTTTGGTTTTGCCATCCACTGGTATGGTATCACCTATCTGGCAGCGTTTAGCCTTGGCTGGATGCTAACCCGTTATCTTGCGCGTACCCATCCTGGCTGGAAGGTAAAACCGGAGCAGGTCGATGACCTGCTGTTTTACATGGGTCTGGGGGTCATTTTAGGGGGTCGAATAGGGTATTTACTGTTTTATGACATGGGTAATATTATCAATGAGCCCACCCTAACGGATTCGTTGATACGGCTGATCTCCATACACAAGGGCGGCATGTCGTTTCACGGTGGATTCCTCGGTGTGATGCTCGCGCTCTGGTTTTACAATCGAAAATACCGGCATGGGTATTTTGTCATCGTCGACATGATGGCGATTATTGCGCCGATTGGTTTATTGGCCGGACGCGTGGGCAATTTTATCAATGGTGAACTCTGGGGTAAGCCCACCGATGTGGCCTGGGCGATGATCTTTCCCCATGCTAACCCCAACCCCGGTATTGAAATGGATCTACCACGTCATCCGACGCCACTTTATGAAGCGGCGCTGGAGGGCGTTGTGCTGTTTATCGTCATCTGGATTTTTGCGCGTAAAGATCGACCTACCATGGCCATTTCCGGTGTATTTGCGTTGGGATACGGTCTGGCGCGCACGTTTGTCGAGTTTTACCGCCTACCGGACGCACATATCGGTTATCTGGCCTTTGGTTGGCTTACTATGGGTATGGTTCTTTCTGCGCCCCTGATCGTGGTGGGCATGATACTATTGTGGTATGCGTACAACAGAAAAAAAGTGCAAAAAGCCTAAAAGTACTTTGCAATTAATCTTAGACTGGGTATAGTGACATCCATCTGAGGGCAGTTTTGCTGTTTTCAGGTGTTTTGAAGTTTCATTCCCTCCCCCATTGAAACAACGCGCTGCGGGTTTTACCTTCAGCGCATTTTTTTCGCCCCGAGTTTAAGCTAATAAATCTCACCACAAGATATGGGATTTTCATGTTAGTATGCTCAACATCTTGGGGTTTGAGTAACGGGAGCCACCTAAATGAAGCAGTATCTCGAGTTGATGCGGCAGGTACGAGATAACGGCGTAAAAAAAGAAGATCGCACCGGAACCGGCACTTTAAGCGTATTTGGCTACCAGATGCGTTTCAATTTACAAGACGGTTTTCCCCTGGTTACCACCAAAAAATGTCACCTACGTTCTATTTTGCATGAATTGCTCTGGTTTCTAAAAGGTGACACCAATATTCAATATCTGAAAGATAA
The DNA here is from genome assembly GCA_003233255.1 of Gammaproteobacteria bacterium. Taxonomy (GTDB): domain Bacteria; phylum Pseudomonadota; class Gammaproteobacteria; order UBA6429; family Thiohalophilaceae; genus SZUA-24. The sequence continues at coordinate 15,822 of QILH01000092.1, forward strand.
TGGCGTCAGTATCTGGGACGAATGGGCGGATGAAGATGGCAACCTTGGCCCAGTATATGGCTCGCAATGGCGGTCGTGGTCAGGCGCCGATGGTCAGACCATCGATCAAATCAGCCAGGTCGTCGAGCAGATCAAGACCAACCCGGATTCACGACGTTTAATTGTCAGCGCCTGGAATGTTGCCGAAATAGAAAACATGGCGCTGCCACCGTGCCATGCTTTTTTTCAATTTTATGTTGCCGAAGGCAAATTATCCTGCCAGCTCTATCAGCGCAGTGCCGATATATTTTTGGGCGTGCCATTTAACATTGCCTCCTATGCGCTGTTAACCATGATGGTCGCACAGGCTACGGGACTTGCAGCGGGCGATTTTGTGCATACTTTGGGCGATGCGCATCTGTATTCAAATCATTTAGCGCAAACCAACGAGCAATTAAGTCGTGATCCCTTGCCCTTGCCGACCATGACCATCAACCCAGCGATAAAGA
>QILH01000041.1 GCA_003233255.1 Gammaproteobacteria bacterium
CACAGGACATCATTGCCGCCATTGCAGAAGGCAAGGGCCCTGCGGACTTTTTGATTACCCTGGGCTACGCCGGTTGGGGAGCCGGCCAGTTAGAACAGGAACTGGCCGCCAATGCCTGGCTGAACGGCCCAGCCGATGCCACTATTATTTTTGATGTGCCGATCGAACAACGCTGGACTGCCTCGGCCCATCACCTTGGCATCGAGCTGAAAAACATTTCATCTGACATCGGACACGCCTAAACTCCACCACTATGAGCAGTCGCACCCTGTTAGGCTTTGATTATGGCCGCAAACGAATTGGCATTGCCGTGGGCCAGGAAATCACCCATACCGCCCAGGGCCTCACCACCCTGGCCTGCACAAATGGCCCAGACTGGGATCGTATTGGTCAACTACTAAACGAATGGCGACCGCAGCTATTGGTGGTCGGCATGCCGCATAATATGGATGATCGCCCTCATCCATTGCAGCATGAGGTAAAAGCGTTTGGGGATCAGCTCGCAGAACGTTACAATCTACCCATCGAATGGATGGATGAGCGCCTCAGCTCGGTTGAGGCCGAAGCCCAGTTAGCGAATGGAACGAAATCGAGACAGAGAAAACAGGACAAGGCGGAGATTGACAAACTTGCTGCGCAGATCATTTTGCAATCCTGGTTAAACATAAACTAAAACCATAACAACGATGACAACAATCCCAACACCCGATGAATTACTGCCCGCGATGGCGGAACGATTGCAAGCCTTGCTCGCACAGCGCGATATTCATGACCCCTGCATGATCGGGATCCACACCGGCGGAGTCTGGATTGCCCGCACCCTGCATGCCGCGCTCGGACTGACGCGACCACTGGGTTCGCTCAACATTACCTTCTACCGGGATGATTTTACCCGCATTGGTATGCACCCGCAGGTTACCCCTTCCAGCCTGGAATTCGAGATCGATGATCAGCACATCATCCTGGTGGACGACGTATTGCACACCGGACGCACTATCCGCGCAGCCCTCAACGAAATCTATGACTACGGTCGTCCGGCTTCGGTGATGCTGGTAACTCTGGTTAGCCGCGATGGACGAGAATTACCCATCTGTGCCGACGTAACTGGTGTACAATTACCCCTCGGTCCAGATGAACACATCAAACTGACCGGCCCGGAACCACTAAGTTTTGAAGTGCAGGAGACTTCGTGAAGCAAAGCAATATTCAATTCGATAACACCGGCAAGCTCCGCCACTTTCTCACTATTGAAGATCTCCCCAAACAAACCCTGATCGATATCCTCGACACCGCTGAAAATTTTTCCACCGTCGGTACCCAGACCGTGAAAAAAGTACCGCTGTTGCGCGGCAAAACCATCGTCAATTTATTTTTTGAGGCCAGTACCCGCACCCGTACGACCTTCGAGCTGGCCGCCAAACGCCTGTCGGCCGATGTACTAAACATTAATATCAATACCTCGTCGACCAGCAAGGGCGAAAGCCTGCTCGATATGTTGCGCAACTTTGAAGCCATGCACAGCGATATGTTTGTGGTTCGGCATAACCAGAGTGGTGCCGCTCATTTTATTGCTGCACATGTCGCGCCACACATCAGCGTGATCAATGCCGGTGACGGCAGTCATGCCCACCCAACCCAGGGCATGCTGGACATGTTTACGATACGGCGGCATAAAAAAGAATTTCATAATTTGTCCGTGGCCATTGTCGGCGACATCATGCACTCACGCGTGGCCCGCTCGCAGATCCATGCGCTGAATCGACTCGGGGTACCAGAAGTTAGAGTCGTCGGCCCACATACCTTGATCCCACGGGATGCTCATGCCTTGGGCGTCCATGTCTACCACGATCTACGCGAAGGCCTCAAAGGCGTTGATGTGGTGATCATGCTGCGCCTGCAACGCGAACGCATGAGCGGAGCGATGTTACCGAGCGAAGCGGAATATTTTTCTCAATACGGCCTCACCGAAGAAAAGCTACGCCTCGCCAAACCTGATGCCATCGTTATGCACCCCGGCCCGATTAATCGCGGCGTGGAAATCGAATCCTCGGTAGCCGATGGATCGCAGTCGGTGATTCTGGAGCAGGTAACCAACGGCATTGCCGTACGCATGGCCATCATGTCGATCACTCTCGGCCGCAAGCAGGAAAACTAGATGAAGATCGCGATTACCAACGGCCACGTCATCGACCCACGCAATCAGGTCAACCAACGCTGCGATATCTTCATTCAGGATAAAACTATCATTGCCATCGAACATGCCCCGGAGGGATTTAAAGCGGATAAAATAATTGATGCCGACAAACTAATCGTCAGTCCCGGCTTCGTCGATTTATGTGCGCGCTTACGTGAACCCGGTCATGAACACAAAGGCACGATTTTATCCGAAACCCGTGCCGCCGTAGCCAGTGGCGTGACCAGCTTATGCATGCCACCAGATACGATTCCCGTGCTTGATACCCCGGCGGTGGTGGAGCTCATTCATCAACGCAATGAAGAGGCCGGGTATTGTCGAGTCTATACCCTGGCCGCGTTAACCAGGGGACTTGAAGGCCAGTATCTGTCTGAGATGGCCCACTTAAAAGATGCGGGTTGTATCGGGGTTAGCAATGTCATGCATTGCATTCCCAAACCGCAGGTCTTACGCCATGCGATGGAATACGCTGCCAGCGTGGATATGACCGTATTCCTGCACCCCCAGGATGAAGGGCTGGCTAATCACGGCTGCGCACATGAAGGCATCGTCAGTACCCGACTGGGTTTGGTCGGCGTGCCGGAAGCAGCCGAGACCCAGGCGGTCGCCAACTTTTTAATGCTGGTGGAGCAAACCGGAGCACGCGTACATTTTTGCCATCTATCCACGGCACGCGCCGTACAAATGATTGGTCGAGCCAAATACGACGGGCTCGATCTCACCGCCGATGTGGCCGCACATCAACTGCACTTAACCGAAATGGACATCGGCTACTTCAATAGCCAGTGTCATGTGCAGCCGCCGCTGCGAACCCAGCGCGATTGCGAGGCCTTGCGTGACGCGGTGGCCAGTTCGCAGATCGAGGCCATCTGTTCCGATCATCAGCCTCATGACGTTGATGCCAAGCTGGCCCCATTTGCCGCTACGGAACCGGGCATATCGTCGATCGAAACTTTATTGCCGCTTAGTCTGCGTCTGGTCAATGATGGTCTGTTGAACATGACCGAGCTCGTCGATCGACTGTCTACCACACCCGCTGAGATCCTCGGGATTAATGCCGGTCACCTCGGCGTTGGTGCGATGGCCGACGTGGCCATCTTTGATCCGACTCAGCACTGGATCTTAAAATCCGAAAACCTGATCAGCGCAGGCAAAAACACACCGTTTGAAAACTGGGAGTTTCAGGGCAAGGTCATGAAAACCCTTTGCGACGGCAAGCTCGTTTATGATGCGAGCAGCACGGCATGATCGCCGCATCTCCAAAATCCCATCGCGGTACGATTTTTCCGACCCAGGCCGAGATTCTAAGCCATGACGCCTTTGCCGGTGACCAGTACATTATGCGCATACAGGCACCCGAGATTGCCCGGCATGCGCAGGCCGGCAGTTTTGTGCATATCCAGTGCGCCCCGTCCTTACCCATGCGCCGCCCCATATCGATTATGCGCGTTGATCAGGATGCCGGCTGGATTGAGTTTTTATATAAAGTCTTTGGTGAAGGCACCCGGCTGCTGTCGCAGCGTAAAGTGGGCGAAATCCTCGACCTGTTTGGTCCGATCGGCATGCCCTTCAAACTTCATTCCGAACGCACACGTCCATTGCTGATCGGTGGCGGTGTAGGTATCCCTCCAATGATTTATCTGGCCGACGAAATGCGCAGTCAGAAACAGTTCACCCCGTTTGTGATCATGGGATCGGAAGTACCGTTCCCCTTCAGCCCGCGTCCATCGACCATCATGTTGCCCGGTATGCCCGATGGCACGATCGCCTGCATGCCCCTGCTCGAAGACTGGGGCATCGCCTCACGCCTAACCAGCACCCAGGGTTACCCCGGCTGTTTCGATGGATATGTGACCGAGCTGGCGCGAGAATATTTAAATGCCTTAGACACCGCACAACGCAAACAGATCGAAGTGTTTAGTTGCGGCCCGACCATCATGCTCAAAGCCGTAGCGCAACTGGCCAAAGAATTTGACCTCCCGTGTCAGGTCTCACTGGAAGAACACATGGCCTGTGCGGTAGGCGGCTGTGCAGGCTGTACGGTAAAAATTAAAACCGACAATGGCCTGGCGATGAAACGGGTTTGTGTTGATGGACCGGTGTTTGATGCGCATCAGGTTATTTTTTAATTGGGGTCAGAGTAAAAACTCAAACCTGTTACGGTTGAACAACACACGACACGTGAGTTTTTACTCTGACCCCAAATTTCCGTGTGATTATTTTTTTTGTTTGCGCCATTCCCACGGGGCCATGGCATCCGACCTGGCCCACAGACCTTTTTTCTGTTTACGTGCGGCCTCTTCGTCGCTAACGTAGTTCATCGAATATTTTCGATACGCCCAGGCATAACCATGCTCAACTAATATTTTATTAAAAGAAACCGTTTCTTTTTCTTTTGGATAGGGATAAACCGTTGCAATTAAATGGCCATTACGGTCTTTATTTTCATACATGATCTCTATCTGATGTTCAGACAAAGATAATAAACTGTTTAACTTCTGACTGGCACGTTGAGCAAACTCCTGTCCTTTCTCTGGTGCATCGATCCCCTCTAAACGTACCGTGTATTTCTTTTTAGCGTCATCCTGTAAAACAATCAAATCACCTGCCAGAACTTTAATCGCCTTACCCGAAATTGTTTGCGGCTCAGCATTTATTGAACTTATAAGGGAAAATAAAACAAGGTAGAGCAACTTACGAAACATATAACTTTCCTCCACCCGTCATGCAGAACTGCATAATCAGGCTTAATTCATAGATGTATTTTTATCTTATTATTATTTACGTGTATTAATAGTTATCCCGGAGTCAGGCTAAAACTTGATCGAGCAAACCGGATCAGTAAGCCAATCTCCATAAGCGGATTATATTTCGTTGGATTAAAAAAAGCTGCCCGCCAGGGCGGTAGAAATGTTAAATTTTGAAAAATCTTATGATCGTATTTTAAAAGTGGTTATTACTCTGTTTCCTGTATCGTGACACCATCCAGGCCCTGTGCAATGGTATCCGCATCGCCCTTGGATTCACCGAGCTTGATCATTAGGCGCAGCCCGTTTGCCGAATCTGCATGATTAATGGCATCCTCATACGTGATCTTGCCATCCCGATATAATTCATAAAGATGCTGATCAAACGTTTGCATACCCAGCTCACGCGATTTACCCATCAACTCTTTTAACGCGTGCACCTCACCTTTTCGGATTAAATCAGAAGCCAGCGGCGTGTTTATCAATATTTCCGCGCATAACACTCGACTTTGACCGTCCGGGGCGGGGATGAGTTGCTGGGCGACGATCGCCTTTAAGTTAAGGGATAAATCCAGCAGCAACTGATTGCGGCGATCTTCGGAAAAAAAGTTGATCACTCGATCCATCGCCTGGTTGGCATTATTTGCATGCAGGGTGGCCAGACACAGGTGGCCGGTTTCAGCAAAGGCAATCGAATGATCCATGGTTTCACGGGTTCGTATCTCACCGATCAGGATTACATCCGGAGCCTGACGCAGGGTATTTTTTAGCGCGACCTCAAAGGTCTCGGTATCCAGCCCGACTTCACGTTGGGTGACAATGCAGCCCTCATGCTGATGGATGTATTCTATCGGGTCTTCGATCGAGATTATGTGCCCGGTGCTGTTTTTGTTCCGATAACCAATCATTGACGCCAGTGACGTCGATTTACCGGAACCGGTCGCGCCCACAAAAATGACCAGTCCGCGTTTGGTCATGGCTAAATCTTTTAAGATAACGGGTAAGGTTAGTTCTTCAATGGTCGGAATTTTGGTCTCAATTTTACGCAGAACCATACCAGCGTGATTGCGCTGTTGAAAGGCGCTCACCCGGAAACGGCCAATACCAGAAGCCGATATCGCAAAATTACATTCGCGATGAGAATCAAAATCCTGGCGTTGCTCAGGTGTCATGATTGAATAAACAATTTCGCGTGCCTGTGAAGGGGTCAGGGTCGCCTGGGTAACCGGGTTGATCTTGCCATTCACTTTCAGGCTCGGCGCTACCCCGGCGGTTATGAAAAGATCCGACGCCTTCTTGTGCACCATTAATTTGAGAAGTGAATTAAAATCCATAATTTAACCTGTCAGGCGACTGCAGTCGCAAACCTGTATTTGAAGAATAATCTTTTACACAACAAAGCGATAGTAAAATCGAAAACAACGATGTCGGTTAAGCAAAGTCATCTTTATTGCTCGCACGCATTTTCGCGTCCTGCTTGCTGATAACCCCACGTTGCAACATATCCTGCAGACATTGATCGAGGGTTTGCATACCGTATTGCTGACCGGTTTGAATAGCCGAATACATCTGCGCGACCTTGTCTTCACGAATCAGGTTACGAATCGCCGGGGTACCGATCATAATCTCATGGGCCGCAACCCGACCACCGCCGATGCGTTTCAACAGGGTCTGGGCAATCACCGCACGTAAAGATTCGGACAACATGGAACGAACCATGCTTTTTTCAGCGGCGGGAAACACGTCAATAATCCGGTCAATGGTTTTGGCCGCCGAGCTGGTGTGTAAGGTACCAAACACCAGGTGGCCGGTTTCTGCTGCGGTTAACGCCAGGCGAATGGTTTCCAGATCACGCATTTCACCCACCAGGATGATATCGGGATCCTCGCGTAATGCAGAGCGCAGCGCTTCACTAAAACCATGCGTATCACGATGCACCTCACGCTGATTGACGAGACATTTTTTACTCTCGTGTACAAATTCTATCGGATCTTCGATTGTCAGGATATGGCCATGCTCACTCTCGTTTTTATAATCCACCATGGCCGCCAGGGTGGTTGATTTGCCAGAGCCAGTTGGCCCGGTCACCAGCACAATGCCACGAGGCTGATCAGAGACATCTTTAAATACCGACGGACAACCCAGATCTTCCAGGGTCAGGATCTTGGACGGAATGGTACGAAACACCGCACCGGCACCTCGATTGTGGTTAAAGGCGTTGACCCGAAAGCGGGCTATCTCAGGCAATTCAAACGAAAAGTCCGTTTCGTAATATTCCTCAAAATCCTTGCGCTGTTTATCGTTCATAATATCGTAGATCAGCGCATGCACGGTTTTATGTTCCAACGCAGGGACATTGATTCGACGCACATCTCCGTCCACTCGAATCATTGGCGGTAATCCCGCCGAGAGATGTAAATCTGAAGCCTTGTTTTTAACACTAAAGGCGAGTAACTCTGTAATATCCATAGTTGTCCCAGTAGATTTCTTTAAGTAATCAGGTAACTTTTCTTAATTAGTCAATTCAACTGTTATCGGTATCTTATTGATAAGTCTAAACCTTAACTTTAATCCAAAATTGCGACAAGCGCACATTCCATGACGAGATCACGCTTAATTGCTCAACAACTAGACAAAATACACCTCCGGATTGAGGCGGCGGCTCTGGCTGCCGGGCGAAACCGCAACGACATTCAGTTACTGGCCGTCACGAAAACACGCCCCTGCGACGACATCCAGGCCGCCATCGAGGCCGGTCAACACCGTTTTGGCGAAAATTATCTACAGGAGTCGCTGCAAAAAATAAATTCTATCAACTGCTCCGACTGTGAATGGCACTTCATCGGTCCATGCCAAAGCAACAAAACCTCGGCCATCGCCTCGACCTTTGACTGGGTGCATAGTGTCGATAGATTAAAGATAGCACAGCGCCTGAATGATCAACGCCAATCTGAGCAGGCTTTGAATATTTGTCTACAGGTCAATATCAGCAACGAAGCCAGCAAGACCGGTATCCTTCCCGAACATTTATCGGCACTTGCCGAAGGGGTTCAAAACCTGCCCAGGCTACGACTGCGGGGCTTAATGGCATTACCGGCCGCTGCAGTCGAGTTTGAAACGCAACGTGTCGCATTTGCTCAATTAAAAACCCTGTTTGATGCGCTAAATTCAAAGGGGCATCAACTCGATACCTTATCGATGGGCATGAGCAATGACATGGAGGCCGCTATTATGGAAGGGGCTACCCTGGTTCGAATCGGCAGCGATATTTTTGGAGCGCGCAGCACACCTTAAAAGTTAAGCCACTCCCGAACTGACATCGCCAGCAAAGCCTGTTAAATTAACATCATGGGCACACTCTCAATAGGATTTATTGGCGCAGGCAACATGGCAGCGGCCATGATTGGCGGCTTATCGGAAAGCGGTGTTGATTCCAGTCAACTGTATGTCGCCGATCCCGATAAAGAAAAAACCTCGGCCCTGGCTGCTGCCTTTGGCGTCAATGTCTGCGACCAAAACCAGTCATTATTAGATCGCTGTGATGTGGCTGTCCTCGCGGTAAAACCCCAGGTCATGAAGTCCGTTTTACAACCGCTGAAGGTTAAACCAGAACAACTTTTACTCAGTATTGCCGCCGGTGTGCGCAGTGATACGCTGCAAAGCTGGCTCGGTCAGCCCTGTGCCATCGTACGTAGCATGCCCAATACACCTGCGCTTGTTCAATGTGGTGCAACCGGCCTGTATGCAAATCAGCATGTAAGCACACAACAACGGCAACAAACCGAACAAATTATGTCCGCCATCGGGATAAGCATCTGGCTTGAACACGAATCACAGCTTGACGCGGTCACCGCCGTTTCCGGCAGCGGCCCGGCCTATTTCTTCTATATGATGGAGGCCATCGAAGCGGCCGGTGTTGAGTTAGGCCTGTCCGCCGAAAACAGCCGCACTCTCACTCTGCAAACGGCGCTTGGCGCCGCAAAGCTGGCACTGAATACAGATGAAAAAACCGCCGAATTACGTGCTAGAGTCACTTCACCAGGTGGCACCACGGCGGCGGCCATCGAATACATGCAGTCACAACAGGGGCTGGATAAAATAAAGCAGGCCGTCAGCGCGGCCTATACCCGTTCACAGCAATTAGCTGAACAATTAGCCGACAGCTAATATAATTTTTTAACATCTACCTCGTTGGAGAATTTTAGTGGGTTATTTCTTACAGTTTGCAAACCTGGTCGTCCAGATCGTCTTTGGGATTTTAATCTTTTTTGTGCTGGCGCGGTTTATCCTGCAATTAGTCCACGCAGATTTTTATAATCCCATTAGCCAGATGTTCGTTAAAGTCACCAATCCCATGCTAAAACCCTTGCGTAGTTTTATTCCGGGATTTTTTGGGCTTGATTTTGCGGCGATTGTCCTGCTCCTGATATTGCAGTGCACCGAGCTAATTTTGACTCACCTTATCGGGGGCTACGGTTTACATGGCCCCATCATGTTCACGGTTGAAGCCATTGGTTTACTGATTCAGCATGCAGCACAACTCTATATGATCAGTATTATCGTGATTGTCATCATGAGCTGGGTGAACCCAGGGGCATTTCAGCATCCCCTGGCCCAAATTGCCATGCAGATCACCAACCCGTTGATGCAACCACTGCGCAAATTATTACCCACACAGGCGGGTATTGATTTCACCCCGATACTGGCACTGATTATTATCTTTGCCGTCATGTTTCTGGTTGCCGCACCCCTGATCGATTTGCCCCATACACCCACCTATCGAGGCCCGTGATCAACGGAATACCCCTGACAGGATAATAATCTATCAAAAATGTGCCTGTTCACTAAACGGACGAAAAATCGGGCTATGCTGTGATGTACGGAGACACGGAAGAACAAAAGTAGCGTCAATGTGGTTAAAATTAAGATCAAAACACACCGATGTCGAATAGTAAGATGGACTCTGCGCTATTAACACGAACAGGCCAGCAGAAATCAGGACAGCCACATCGACAAAATGTGTCTGAATTACACTGGTTGAAACCCGTTTACGGTCAGAATTGTACGATTATCAACCATTACATTATTTAATATAGGTTATTTAAACTTCCAACTTGTGATGCCGTTAACACTATAGACCTCACATGGACTTTGTAGTCTAATCTAGTTGTAGGAAATTTGTAATTTCACTATAAAAAAAGCTATATTGATTAGCACGTTACTATGAAAAGCTGAGAACGTTTATGGCCGCCGATCGTTTTACCGACCAAATGCAAGCCTACGGCAAGTGGAAGACCACGCTCGCCAAGGCAATTACAAACTACCAGGACTGGTTAGAGAAAAACCATATGTCCGTTGCCGAGCTGGAATTGCGCATTTTTGAATTGCTGGAACAACTCAAAAGCGATTCTTTAACGATTGCATTCGTAGCTGAGTTTGCCCGGGGTAAAACCGAACTCATTAATGCCATCTTTTTCTCGGAATACGATCGACGCCTGCTGCCCTCTGAAGCCGGACGCACCACCATGTGCCCAACTGAGTTATTTTATGACATGGCCGAGAATGAAAGCTATATTCGTTTGCTGCCCATCGAAACTCGGCTGGAAGACACCAGTATTTCCGAACATAAAAAAAATCCGATCAACTGGATCAATATCAACTTAAACACCAGTTCATCTGAGGATATGGCCGAAGCCTTTCGCGAGGTGGTCAAGACCAAGGCCGTGTCACAGGAACAGGCGCATAAGCTGGGATTGTTTGATGCCGAACATGATCGGGGCCATGTGAATAAAGACGGCAGCGTCAATATTCCAATGTGGCGTCATGCTTTAATCAGTTTTCCGCATCCGCTGTTAAAAGAAGGGCTCAATATTCTAGATACACCGGGTCTAAACGCAATGGGCGCCGAACCTGAACTTACCCTCAATATGTTGCCAAATGCACAGGCCGTGGTATTTGTGCTGGCTGCGGATACCGGGGTAACTAAATCCGACATGGATATGTGGACACATCATGTGAAAGCGCTCAATGCCGATGCGCGACACGCTCGCCTGGTAGTATTGAACAAGATCGATACACTTTGGGATGAACTCAAAGATGAGGGCGCGATCAACAATACGATCCGCGCGCAATGCAGTACCGCCGCCAAAATGCTCGATATTGATGAGAAAACAGTATTCCCGGTCTCGGCACAAAAGGGCTTACTGGCAAAAATACGGCACGATAAAGAGCTGGTTGAAAAGAGTAATATTCTGTCGCTGGAATCCATTTTATCCACCGACATCCTGCCTAAAAAACAGGAAATCGTACGCGACAGCGTTGTTGGCGAGATTGGCAGCATGGTCAAACAATCTCGCGACCTGATCGCCTCGCGGCTGAATGATGCCAACAAACAGTTAAAAGAACTGCAAAATCTGAGCGGTAAAAATGAGGACGTCATTGCCCACTTGTTAAAAAAGACACGCTCCGAACAGGCCGTCTACTACAAAAGTGTCGAAAGCTTTCAGGCCAATAGAAAACTATTTAATGAAGCGCATTCAGAATTATTGAGCGTATTAAGCTTAAATGAACTGGATCAACTCATGTCCAAAACACGCAAAACCATGGCCGATACCTGGACAACTGTCGGGCTGAAAAATTCGATGAAGGCCTTTTTTGAAGTGATCACCAATACCATCAAGGAAGCCTCCGTGCGCACGGATAAAAGTAACATGTTGATTCAGGGCATCTATCGTAAATTCAACGCGGAACATAACCTGGGCAATACCAAGCCAAAATTATTCAGCATGAGCAAATACAAGCGCCATATGGAACGCCTATACCATGAGGCCGATGCCTATCGTAAAAGCCCGGTGACGACGATGACCGAGCAAAGCTTTGTGATTAAAAAATTCTTTATCTCAATGGTCTCGCATGCCCGCAATACCTTCTTTAATGCCCATCATGAGGCCGAGACCTGGGGCAAGGCCGCCATGTCTCCACTGGTTGCACGCATCAAAGAACATAAAGATCAAATGGAAAAACGACTGGAAAGCTTGCGTAAAATCAATGAATCACGCGACACCCTGCAATCCCGTGTAGCCGAACTGGAACGCACCGCCAAGGCCTTAAACGTCCAGCTTGCCGATTTGAATTTGTTGATGGATACCCTCAATCAGCCGTTGGATAACTTTATTAAAAAAAGTAGCATCAAGGTAGCGTAAAAATTTATTCGATAATTAATAAATGATGAGCCTCTTTAACAGTCATTTAAAATTTAAACGCTACCTGCTAAGAACACTTCTGAACCTTAAATCTGTTTTGGGAAATCCTTCAAACAACATCGACCGGATGGGTTGGCGGTTTCACAGGAACACCTTGCCGCTCTGGTCTGTTGTATAACAAATTCCTTAGCATCTTTGTTCACTGCTGCCTCGGCTTTACTAACCCCAAAACAAAAACAAATAAGTGCCTCGGCAGATTCCTCTTTGCGACCAATCCGGGTTCGGATATCCGATTTTGTTATTGTCTCGGCTTCGGTGGCAAAATACACAACCTCACACACCGGTTCACGACAATAATAATATTGCGTTTCGGTAAACTTAACGGCCCAAACCCGTTTAACATGGTGCAACATCGTCTTAACCGTAACACCCTGGGCGCGTTGTTGGCACACCGGACAATCACGCTTTGCCACTGTAGATCTGGCCCCACGTTCTACCTTACAACAGTCTGACATTCTCTGATTCACCCTTTTGAGTGGCGTACAACACATCGTTATGAACCGCTCATTCGATGCTGGCAGTTTAGTGTGCGTACCCAGGTACAGAGTCAAGCCGGAAGCTTCGCAAAATACACACCCAGGCGCCCTGTACATTTTTTAACCTACGAAAGGAAATGCACCGTAAAATATTTCAGCAAATTTGCATCGGCATTATGAGCCAGCAGTCCCAACTCGTGGTATCACCAGCCAATTTTACGTAAACGGGCAAATGAATAATTGATCAAGGGTTACACATCGGTCGCTTTTCAGTACAATGGGCGGCTGAATTTTAGGGGGGCTAGATATTGTCTTGTTAAAACAAGCACTTAGATCAGTCCAGACAAGATTATTACCATTATTTAGGAGCAGCCTATGTCTGCCAAACATCCGATTATCGCAGTTACAGGTTCATCCGGCGCCGGCACGACAACCGTAAAAAACGCTTTTGAGCACATTTTCTTCCGTGAAAAGATTAACCCACTGGTCATCGAAGGTGACAGTTATCACCGTTATGACCGTGCGGCCATGAAAGTTGCTATCGAAGAATTTGCCGCAAAGGGCAAGCAGCTCAGCCACTTTGGACCTGAATCCAATCATTTTGATACCCTGGCCGAGACCTTTGAAACCTATGGTAAGACCGGTAAATGTAAGCGCCGCTACTATTTACACAGTGATGAAGAAGCAGCACAACATAACGCTCGGCTCTCGACTAATTTGAGCCCAGGTGAATTCACTCCATTTGAAGACATTAGTGATAATACTGATCTACTCTTTTATGAAGGTCTGCATGGCGGAGTGGTTGATGGCAAAACCGATGTCGCTAAATTTACCGATTTATTAGTGGGTGTTGTGCCCATCGTCAATTTAGAATGGATTCAGAAAATCCATCGTGATAATGCTCAACGCGGTTATTCGGCCGAGGCCATTGTCGACACCATCCTGCGACGCATGGATGATTACGTTAATTTCATTACCCCGCAATTCTCACGGACTGACATTAACTTCCAACGGGTGCCCACGGTTGATACCTCCAATCCTTTTATCGCACGTGATATCCCGACACCGGATGAAAGCTTTATCGTCATTCGTTTCCGTAATCCAGAGCGGGTTGACTTCCCTTACATATTGAACATGATCCAGGATTCATTTATGTCACGTCCAAATACCATTGTTGTTCCTGGTGGTAAAATGGGTTTTGCGATGGAGTTAATCCTTAATCCGGTCATACATGATTTGATAGAACAGAAGAAAAAAGCATAGTTAAACAAAATCTTAGTTTATTTTTAAAAAACCGGACTTGTTCCGGTTTTTTTATCTCCATTTGTTGTTCCCATAAAACGGTTACAATTATTATCTATTAGTCATACCCTTTAAAGCTGATTTCGATTACGCTACGAATATGGAACGTTTCTTATTAGCACAAAGTGAAAATTCTGACTGGACGGATGCCGTTGATGAGTGCTTCAGCCAGTTAGGCAGCTTGCCAGATGAAACCACGCTTGGTTTCATTTATGTAACCGATACACACGCCCAACACCTCGGTGATATTCTACGTAAAATAAAAGCGTTAACCGGTCTTGATGACTGGGTGGGCACGGTCGGTATCGCTATTTGTGCCACCCGCAAAGAATTTATCGAACAACCCGCTATCGTCATACTGGTCACGGACATCCCTGAGAACGAATACACTCTATTTGATTCTCCAAAACATCTGCCGCCTAAATTAAAGAATGACGGTGTTCGAGTTGCGGTCGTACACGGCGATCCGCGTAACGGCGATCTACCTAATATCATCGAGAAACTACCCGATGACATCGGCAACGGCTATTTAATTGGTGGCTTAACTTCATCCGATAACTACCATTACCAGATTGCCGGAGAAATAAACGAAGGTTTGTTGTCAGGGGTATTATTTAATGACTCTGTTGCACTCGTGACCGGTATCACCCAGGGCTGCTCGCCTATAGGGAAAACTCATACTATTACCGAATGCGATAACAATGTCGTTGTTCACCTGGATAACCGGCCCGCCCTTGATGTAATGAAAGAAGATATCGGTGAAGTCCTCGCCCGCGACCTGGATAGAGTCGGTGGTTATATTTTTGCAGGCTTCCCTGTCAGCGGTTCGGATACCGGCGATTACACCGTACGAAACTTGATGGGTATTGATACCCATTCGGGCGCCATAGCGATTGGTGAATACATCCAGGCGGATAGAGCAATGATATTTTGTAAACGTGATGGAAGTACCGCCGTCAATGACTTACAGAAGATGGTCACTAAATTAAATACACGCGCAAAATCCAGTATAAAAGGGGGCTTATACTTCAGTTGCCTGGGACGTGGGCAGCATATGTTCGGCGAACAACACAAAGAACTCGAGTTAATCGCTGACATTATCGGTGACGTCCCATTGGTGGGGTTCTACGCCAACGGAGAAATCGCAGGCAACCAGCTTTACGGTTATACTGGCGTATTACTATTATTTTTATAGACATGCACAAGGGAAAATATTATGTCCGATTGTTTGTTTTGTAAGATTGTCTCCGGTGAGATTCCCAGTGATTTTATCTATGAAGATGATGATGTGGTTGCTTTTAACGACGTCAACCCGCAGGCACCCCACCACTTTCTCTGTATCCCCAAACAACACATTGCTACGACCAATGATCTACAAAACGAACAGGCGGGTATAATAGGAAAACTCTTTATCGCTGCGAAATCTATTGCAAATGATCTAGGGGTTGCCGATGAGGGCTACCGGCTGGTGATGAATTGTAACCAACATGGTGGACAAACTGTTTTTCATATCCATCTACATGTCTTAGCTGGACGCGTTATGACGTGGCCTCCCGGTTAATCTACCATAAAAATAGCCGGTTCTATTTTACCAGGTCTTGCGCCATTACTTTTATTCCTCCATTTAACACACAGGCCTTATAACCACGTTGTACCAGCAAGAAGGCCGCCGCACTACTTCGTCGCCCAGTACTACAATAACAAATATATTGCTTTTGTTTATCCAGCTCATCAATGCGAATTCGCATCTCATGCAAAGGAATATTGATCGCCTTTGGTAAACGACTAAAAGAATACTCTTTGGCATGTCT
Source organism: Gammaproteobacteria bacterium (assembly GCA_003233255.1). GTDB lineage: Bacteria > Pseudomonadota > Gammaproteobacteria > UBA6429 > Thiohalophilaceae > SZUA-24. The sequence continues at coordinate 15,793 of QILH01000041.1, forward strand.
CACATCCAGCCAGACAGCAGCTTTGTTTGCATTTACGCGCGCATCATCGGGCGAAACTCGATCCAGCATTGGCCCTTTTAGCAATGCATTGAATTTTTTCTTGGATAAGCGCATCAACATGCCATTCCCTTTCATGGTGACGGATGCATTCCGCTGCC